>CAYWXH010000017.1:0-33331 GCA_964462295.1 uncultured Atribacterota bacterium | reverse complement strand
GAGGGAATAGGAGATTGCCACGCACCACTTCGTGGTGCTCGCAATGACAGGGAGGGAAGGGGCTCGCAATGACGGTACCCTTACAAAAATAAAAGAGTGCGCCCGAGAGGATTCGAACCTCCGATCTACGGCTCCGGAGGCCGTCGCTCTATCCTACTGAGCTACGGGCGCAACACAATTTGCAAGGGAAATACCTATTCCCCTTTCCTTAGCATATCTTTTATACGCATAAGGGCAGAGGCTGCAGAACGAGCATTTTCATCAAGTTTCATACTTATGAATTTTATTGTCTCTTCTAAGTTCGGAATAAGTACATATTCAAGTGCATTTACCCTTCTCTTGGTTCTTTCGATTTCATGAGAAATTTTGGTGACTTCATTTTCTAATTCGCCCAATTTTAAAAGTTCTGGTAAAAGTTCTGCAAGTTTTTTAAGTGCTATATCCAATTCACCTGATGTAGTAACATAACCATATGAATAAGGCTTTACCTCTTTCTCAAGGGAGAGACGAGGGACTATTACCCCCATCACATTTTCCCGCTTTGTAATTACCTTTGCCTCAGTGGATGCACCAAATACTGCTGCCTCTAAAAATTTATCAGATATAGCACCCCTTGCCCGTTGAAAATCTCCATAAATATCTTGAAGATGCGACATAATCTTTGTCCTTTTGTCCCTTGCTTCCATAGAGAGTGTAACAAACTTTTGAATCAATGCATCTTGTTTATCTTTTAGGAGTTTATGCCCTCTTTTTGCCGTCTGAAGCTGTCTCTTCAGACGGAGTAAAACCATACGATTAGGATTTACATTGAGTTTCATTCCTTATTCTCCATATATATGGTTTTTTTAGGCATATACTTCTCAATATATTCATCCCTAATTCTCTTAAGTTCTGTCCTTGGAAGGATAGTAAGGAGTTCCCACCCTATTCTTAGGGTTTCTTCTATGGAACGGTTCTCATTTTGTCCTTGACGCACAAACTTATCCTCAAATTCATCTGCAAATTTTACAAACTTTTTATCCACCTCAGAAAGTGCTGCCTCACCAAGGATAATAGCAAGTTCTTTGGCCTCTTTTCCCCTTGCATATGAGGCAAAAAGCTGGTTCATGACATTTGCATGGTCTTCTCTTGTCTTCCCTGGACCAATACCTTTATCCTTAAGACGAGAAAGTGATGGAAGCACATCAATAGGTGGATATATGCCTTGTCTATGTAAACTCCTACTCAATATAATCTGACCTTCTGTAATATACCCTGTAAGGTCAGGAATAGGGTGTGTTTTATCATCCTCTGGCATAGTCAAAATAGGAATTTGAGTAATCGAACCTTTCTTATTCTTTATCCTCCCTGCACGTTCATACATAGTTGCAAGGTCTGTATAGAGATATCCCGGATAACCACGTCTTCCTGGCACCTCTTTTCTGGCAGCAGATACCTCACGTAAGGCCTCACAATAATTTGTAAAATCAGTAAGGATAACAAGTACATGCATATCAAGATCAAATGCAAGATATTCTGCTGCGGTAAGTGCAATACGTGGTGTAATAATCCTCTCAATAACCGGGTCATCTGCAAGGTTTATAAAAAGTACTGCCCTCTTTATTGCACCTGTTTTCTGGAAATCGTTTATAAAAAAGCTTGCCTCTTCAAATGTGATACCCATTGCACCAAAGACAACCGCAAAAGATTCTTCCTTTCCAAGTACCTTTGACTGTCTTGCAATCTGCGCTGCAAGTTGTGCATGTGGTAATCCTGAACCTGAGAATATAGGAAGTTTCTGTCCTCTTACAAGGGTATTCATAAGGTCTATTGCAGAGATCCCTGTCTGGATAAAATCAGTAGGATAATCACGAGAGTAAGGATTCATAGGATCTCCGTTTATATCCAATCTCTTATCTGCAATTATCTCAGGTCCACCATCTATAGGCTTTCCAGAACCATTAAATACCCTTCCTAATATATCAGGTGATACAGGAAATTCTATAACCTTTCCCAAAAATCTTACTTTACTCTTTTTTACATCAATACCGGTGGAACCTTCAAAAAGCTGAATAAGGGCTCTTCCTTCAGAGGTCATAAGCACCTCTCCACGCCTTATCTCACCTGATCCAAGTTCCACCTCTACAAGTTCTCTATATTTTGCATCACCAATCCCCTCAACAGTGATAAGTGGGCCTTCTACTCGTGATATTGTATTATACTCTTTAATCACTCTTCTTCGCCTCCTACTAACACTTTTGATCCAATCTCATTATCTATCTCTTCCCTAATCTTATCATATTCTGAGAGTTTATTCTCAGGAATAAATTTCGCCTTTGCAATCCTTTCCCTTACAGGAAGATTTAATATATCATCCAGAAGGGCACCCTTTTGGATAGCCTCCTCTGCTTTATGGTGGAAGTAAAGGATAAGAGAGAGCATCTTGTATTGCTTTGTAAGGGATGTATATGTATCATACTCATCAAATGCATTTTGCTGCAAATAGTCTTCCCTTATAGATTTTGCACTCTCAAGTACAAGCCTTTCATGTTTAGAAAGTGCCTCTATTCCCACAAGTCTTACAATCTCTTGTAAAGATGCCTCTTGTTCCAAAAGGCTCATAGCCTCATTACGAAGTTCTACAAAATCTTTTCCTGCTATCTTCTGATAGTATGGAGTAAGGTGTGGTATATAAAGCGAATAACTTGTAAGCCAATTTATAGCTGGAAAGTGTCTTGCATATGCAAGCCTATCTTCTAATGACCAAAATACCTGAACCACACGAAGGGTATTTTGGGTAACAGGCTCTGAAAGGTCACCACCTGGAGGTGAAACAGCACCAATAATACTTATAGATCCCTCTCTATTATCTCTTCCAAGGCACTGTACGCGGCCTGCCCTTTCATAAAAGGTTGCAATTCTTGAACCAAGATATGCAGGGAAACCCTCATCTCCCGGCATCTCTTCCAATCTTCCTGAAATTTCACGCATTGCCTCTGCCCATCGGGATGTAGAATCTGCCATAAGTGCTACCTTATACCCCATATCACGGAAATATTCAGCTATTGTAATTCCTGTAAAAACTGAGGCTTCACGGGCTGCAACAGGCATATTTGATGTATTTGCGACAAGCACTGTCCTATTCATAAGTGGTTTTCCAGAGCGTGGATCTTTAAGGTGTGGGAATTCCAAAAGCACATCTGTCATTTCATTCCCACGCTCTCCACAACCAATATATACAACAATATCTGCATCAGACCATTTTGCAAGCTGGTGTTGGACTACTGTTTTACCAGAACCAAAAGGCCCTGGAATACAGGCAGTGCCCCCTTTACCTACAGGGAAAAAGGTATCAATAACCCTTTGTCCTGTGATAAGGGGTTCTTCTATATTTAGTTTCTTTTTAAAAGGTCTCGGCTTCCTTACAGGCCATCTCTGCATAAGTGTGAGTTCTTCTATATTCCCATCTTTTGTCTTTATCTTACAGACTACATCCTCTACCTTAAATTTTCCTGATTTTATCTCAATTACTTCACCAGAGATCCCATATGGTACCATTATCTTATGCATCACAAGTTCTGATTCTGGCACCTCTCCTACTATATCCCCTTCTCCTACACTATCACCTATCTTAACAGTGGCCTTAAAATCCCATTCTTTGTCTCTTTTTATACCTGGAACCTCTATTCCCCTTTCTATAAATGCCCCTGCTATCTCTTCTATCTCATCAAGTGGTCTTTGAATACCATCATATATGGACTGGATAAGTCCTGGACCAAGTTCAACACTTAAAGGTTCACCTGTAGTTACTACAGGCTCTCCAGGGGCAAGCCCTGCCGTCTCTTCATATACCTGAATAGTTGCTGTATCTTCTACAAGTCCTATAATTTCACCTATAAGATGTTTTTCTCCAACCTTAACCACATCATACATCTTTGCATAAGGAATGCCTTTGGCAATAACTACTGGACCTGCAATTTTAACAATTTTTCCCTCATTCATATTCACTCACCCTCTCTCTTAAGTAGAGCATCTGTCCCAATAGCTCTTTCCATATTTTCTTTTAATATTTTTTCACTAAATATTCCACTCCCTGTCCTATCCGGTATTATAATAATAACGGGAAGATATTCTTCCATGGCCTCAGAAAGCCTCTTTCCTAAAGCCTGGGCAATATCTTCTGAAATAAATACTACTCCATAGTTTTTGCTTTCCATTACCTCAAAAAACACCTTCTCTGGCTCATCTTCTGCCGGATAGGATGCAATACCAAATGATTTAAAAAGAAGTGATATATCCTTTGAGGCAATACAAGCTATATTATCGTACATATGTATCCCTCAACCTCTCTTTGATAGTTGATACGGGAAGTTTGGATTCTTTGCCCCTTCCCACTATCAATATATTTTTTATATCCATCTCCCTTGCCAAAAAGTAATTGACAAAGGGTTCAATACCTACAGTTGCCCATCTGAAATTCCGGGCAAAATTTACTATTAGATTATCAGAAAGCTTCTCTAAAAGAGAAAATGAACCATTGTGTTCAAGATAAGAAAAACCATCCACTACAAGGTCCTCCTTCCTCGTTCTTGGAGGAATAGGAGCAAGATAGTATTTTCCTGAAAGAGTAGATGAAACTACAGAAAATGGTGCATCATAAAGATTATCAAAAATTTCCCTCTTTATAGTACCATAAGGTATGTAAGCCTCCCAAAAGAGCTCTCTATCCAAACCTGTAAACTTACATCTTGCAAAAATAAGTATATTTAAAAGGTCTGCCATAAGTGTATAGAGTTTAAACAGATACTCATTATTTATTCTTTCTATCATCTCAAAAGTTAATCTGAATCTTTCCTTATCTAAAAGCATCTCTAACCTTTTTATATCATCATCTTTTACTTTTGCTTCGATGTGTGTGATAATCTCAGAGATCTCTTTTGGTAGAGAAAGATAGTTTTTCGTCTCAAAAGCAGTCTCAAGTCGCTCAAGAGGGATGCTACCCAATCCCAGATAGAGTCCTTTTGGTTCTTGAGCCTTCATCCTTTTTTTAAATAGGAGTTTCAGATTATGAAAATCATATTTTAATCTTAAAATATCAAGAACCTCTATATTGGGAATAGTATAGACAAATTCTAAAAAATTTTCTCTAAGATCTTCATAGAGTTTCTCTTCAAGCTCATCTACAGAGTGTATCTCGTAATTTTTTCTAAGCCATCTTACTTCAAAAAAGTTTCTTATAAATTCTTCCTCATCTTCTGCATCTATAAGCCTTTCCAATTTTTGAGGGGTTAATAAAAATCCCTCTTGTTTTTTTAACTTCCCTCCTATGAAACTAAAACCACGATCTTTATTTATGGATAAAACAGATTCTCCTACTATCACTTTTTACCACCTTTCGCATATTTATTTAAGAGAAAAGAATCTGCCCTACCTCTTTTTCCCATTTCTCCCTTACATCTTCCACTATAAGCTCCAAAGAGGCATTTATTCTTATATTTTCCCTACCAAGAATTACTCCTCCAGATATATCTACAGGCTCTTTTGCAATCTTTATATTACCTTTTTTTCCTTTTTTTATAAGTTTCTCATTTACATTTTTTAGAAAATTTTCATCTATAAGTTCCCTATCATGTTTTGAAAGATACAGAAACTCTTCTCCACTTTGCGCATACTCTACTATAAGATCTGACAAAAAGGCAAGGTATCTCTCTTTAGGCAAAGAAGTTATCTTTTCTATAAGCTTACTGAATACTTCATCTATTGCCTTCTTTTTTGCTGTAAGAATTTCTTTATCCTTTTCTAGCTCAAAAGATGTAATAAGACGCTCTTTCGTAGCCTCTGCCTCTTTTTTTATCTTATCTTCTTCCTTATTTTTATATTCTTCTATTTTCTCTTTGGTATCTCTTATAATATTGTCCGCTTTTTCCCTTGCCTCTCTAATTATATTTAATTTTTCTTCTTCACCTTCTTTTAAGATTTCCGAAAGGATATTTTCTAATGACATATCAGATGCCCCCTATTAAAACTTTATGCCGTTTAATAGGAGTATGCTTGCCAAAAGTGCCAAAACAGCATATGTCTCAACCATTGCAGGAAGTACTATTGCCTTACCTGTCTCACCTGGTCTTTGTGCAATAAGGGCAATGGAACCTGCGGCTGTTTTTCCCTGGTAAATTGCAGAAATTAGACCAACTATTGCAATCGGTAAAGATGCAAAAAATACAGCCAATCCCTGAAGTGTAGATACCTCTACAGGAGTACCTCCTAAAAATCCAATCTTCATCAAGATCCAAAAACCTACCAAAAGTCCATAAATTCCCTGGGTACCAGGGAGTGCCTGAAGGAGAAGAACCTGACCAAACTTGTTTGGATCTTCACTTAATACCCCTGCGCCAACTGAACCTGCAATTCCTATACCCCATGCAGAACCTGCCCCTGCAAATCCTATTGCAAAAGCAGCTCCCAATAAAGCAAGTGCAATTCCTAATGACATAATAATACCTCCTTTTTTATGGATTCTTTATTTTTACATATTGAGTCTTTAATTTAAAAGGTGTAAATGGAATCCCTCCACCTTCATAAAATTTGGTAAAAAATTCTACATATTGAAGTCTTGCAGAGTGGATAAATGCACCAAGTGCATTTATTAAAAGGTTAAATATATGGCCACCTACAAATATTATAGCACCTATTATAAAACCAACAAAAGGTGCACCACTTACAAGGCCCATTATAGTATTTACAATCATGGCAATAGCCGCTGTTGTAAGGCCTAATGCAAATAGACGAGAATATGAAAGGGTATCTCCAAGATATCCTACCACATCATATAGTGAGAGCACTCCTCCACCTATTTTTGCCAAAATATTTTTATTATGTCTTCCCTGGGTAAGTACAATAATAAGTGCCCCAACAATTAATAGATATTTAGTAAAAGGAAGGCCTGTTATTGAAAGGAGTATAGATGCCAAGAAGAATATCCAACTCCCCTGGTCCATCCATGCATCCATTGCTTTGCCTGCCTTTATATTTGAGAAAAACTCTATGAAAAGACCTGTAAATATCTGAATAAGGCCTAAAAGGAGAGAAAACCCAAGCATAGGAATTGGATTTTTCATAGGATCTGTTATCATTATAAAATTCTTAATAGCCTTCAAAAATCCAAGGCTCTGTGGTAGGAGGTCTATAGAATTTCCAAACCAACTTCCCGTAAGTGCACCTGCAAAAATAGTAGATATACCACCAAACATGAGGAGTTTAAAAAAGAGCTTTGCCTGATCTCCTATCTTAAATTTTCTAATTGCCCACCAAAAGAGGAGGGCCATAACTACTCCATATCCTGCATCTGTAAGACACATACCAAAAAAGATAAAGAAAAATCCCGCAACAAATGGAGTAGGATCAGGTTCTTTATGATTTGGATAACTGTAAAGTTTTGTTATAATCTCAAAAGGCTTTACATATTTTTTATTCTCAAGTTCAATAGGTGGCACCTCATTTTCAGATGGATCAAAGATAGAAATCTCTATTTGTGGTCCGATAGCTTTGAGTTCTTTCTTTAATCTATCTACATCTGGTTCAAGTACCCACCCTTCAATAAGAAATACCTTCTTCGTCCAATACAACTCTTTTTTTACATCCTCTCTCTCTTTTAAGACAGAAAGATAATCATATACAAGCTCTAATTTATCTTTATATTTTAATAGTCCCTCTATTTCCCTTATAACCTTCTTCTCTTCCTCTATAAGAGATTTCTTTGTCTCCTCTAACTGAGAAAGTACATGGGACACAGTACCCTTGTATCCTGAAGGAGGCTTTATTTGGGAAAAACTGTGTCTCCTCAGTATAGCCAATACATCCTGCTCTCTTCTTTTTAAAACAAGGAGATAGAATCTTACATCTCTTGGGTCCTCACCCATTGTCTCAAGATGAATATCATCTGAAAATGCCTTTATTTCTTCTTCGAAGGCAGACCATTTGAGTTTTGGGATACTACCTATAAATATATTTGTCTTTTCAGTAGGGCCCCATTCTTCACATGGGATAGGAAGCTCTTCAAAAAGAGAAAGTTCTCTAGAAAGGATATCTACCTCTTCCTTTTTATTTTTTATACCATTTAGCCTATCATTAAGATCACGGGCACTATTATAGATCTCCTCATAGTCTAAAGAAGAAAGAGCACTTACGAACTCCTCTTTTGATACCAGAGGTAACCCCTCTATCATCTTTTTAAGCATACCCTCTTTTTGGGAAAAGGGGCTTATAAAGTCCAAAACATACTTTACCTCTTGGAGTATAACATCCTGTTTTTTAGAGACCGGGTTTACAGAAGGATCAGGCTCTCCCAGATCCTCTGTATATTTTGTAATCTGCACTATACCTATTTCATGAAGTCTTTCCAAAACCTTTGGAAAGACAGTACTATGACAAAAAATATTTACCCTTTTTGATAAAATAACAGGCATTAGAGATTCACCACCTTTTCAAAGAGAAAATCTACTGCCTTTTCTTCATTGTCTCGTGCCTTTTTTAAAAACTCTCTTTTTTCTGCTTCTCTCTTGTTTCCAAGTTTTGCTATCTCCCTATCTGCCTCCTTTCTGGCAGCCTTTATAGCCTCTTCTCTTTTTGATGTCATTTGAGATTTTGCCTCATCCCACATAGAAGCGGCATCGGTATGTGCCTTCTCAATTATTAGCCTTGCCTCTTTTCTTGCATCCTTTACTATCTGACGAGCTTTCTCCTCTGTCTCTTTTACCTCTTTTATAATATCTTTTTTATCCAATGAAATCACCCCTTCTACTAATAATTTAAAAGCTTATCTAAAACCTCAGAAAGTTCTCCTAATGTAAAAGGTTTATGTAAAAATTCGGTAAATCCCTCTTGAGTTATCTCTTTTAACATACCATTTAGTCCAAACCCAGATATAAGTATGGCCTTTATATCTGGCCTTTTTCCTCTAATCTTTTCAAGTACTGTTCTTCCATTACACTCTGGCATATTCATATCTATCATAACAAGGTCTATTTCCTCGGAAAATTCTCCAAATTTTTCTATCCCATCCTTACCATCTTTTGCAAATATGGGTTTATACCCAAGTGTCTCTAAGACATCTTTAAGCATCTCTCTTATTATTTTTTCATCATCTATTACAAGGATAGTCCCTTTTCCCCTTTTTATTTCTACAGGGTTTTTATTTTCTTCTTTTGTGATATATCTCTCACTTGGTAAATATATGTTAAAAGTAGTGCCCTCTCCCTTTTCACTATATACTACAATTTTTCCTTCAAGGCCTTCCACTATGGCATATGTAGTAGATAAGCCTAAACCTGTACCATGTTTTTTGGTGGAGAAAAATGGATCAAAGATCTTCTTTTTTGTTTCCTCATCTATTCCACAACCTGTATCAGATATAGACAACAATACATATTCCCTCTCTTTAAAGCCATAGTGGGATGCCAAAAATTCACCATCAGGGAAAAATCGACTTGTTTTAATAGTAAGCTCTCCACCTTTATCTTCCATAGCTTGAAAGGCATTTATACATACATTCATTATTACCTGTTCTATCTGGGTAGCATCTCCTTTTATAAATAAAGGGGTATTTTCATCAAGGTCAAGCTCTATCTTTACATTTTTAGGCATAGTTCTTGACAAGATATCTATTACATTCCTCACATGTAAATTTATATCTAAAGATTCTTTTTCTTTTATATTTTTACGAGAAAAAAAGAGTAACTTATCTATTAATTTCTTTGCCCTATCTCCTGCCTTTTCAATAGAAGACAATATCTTCTGCGTATATTCATCATCTTTATATCTAATTCCTAAAAGCTCTATATATCCAAGAATCCCTCCTAAAATATTATTAAAATCATGTGCTATCCCACTTGCCAATAATCCTACAGCATCCATTTTTTGAGCATGAAACATCTGCTCAATAAATTTCTCTTCTTTTGTAATATCTCTCATTATCCCTATATAAGAGGTAATTCTTCCCTTCTCATTAAATACAGGGGCAATAACAAGGGAACTTTTAAATAAAGTGCCGTTTTTTCTTTTAATTGAAAGTTTTCCTTCCCATTTCTCTCCAGATGCTATTGTAGTCCCTATTTTTCTATAGAATTCAGTGGGGTATTCCTCACTTTTCAAAATCGATGTCTTTTTCCCAATTACCTCTCCGAAAGCATATCCTGTAATAGATGTAAAAGCAGGATTTATATAACGTATTATACCTTTCAGATCTGTAATTACAACAGCTTCAGGTGCATAATTTAGTGCGGTAATGAGCTCTTTTTGAGTTTCTAGGTTAGCCCGCATCTCCTCTTCAAGGATCTTTTTCTGGGTAATATCTATATAAAACCCCATTGTAGCAGGGCTTCCTTCATAAATTATACGCTGTATATATGCCTCAAATATTATTTTCTCTTTGTTTTTATTAAGGGCAGAAAATTCATAATGAGAGGGAACAATATCTCCTTTTATGCGGGCTTCATATCGAGTCTTTACAAGTTCTAGACTCTCAGGGGCTAAAACTTCTACAAAGGATTTTTTGTCTATGATTTCATCAGGGGAATATCCAAGTTTTTGGGCAAGGGCATTATTAATTGCCCTAAAGACCCCTCTTTTTCCTTTAAAATCCTGAAATATCGCATAGCCTATTCCAAGATGATCTATTGCAGATACAATCTCTTCATAGTTTTTCATGCTTTCGTACGCCTCTTTATTTTTTTATCATTAAGTATTATAGCACATTACCAAAAATTATGTCAAAAAATAAAACTATATTTTATATTTCGATGTGAAACACATTCCTCACTATAATACCTATGACAAAGGATAAAAAGGCAACCCCAAAGCTTATAAAAAACATCTCGAAAAAAATACTTTTAAACCTCATATCTTTTACAACTGAAACAAAGAAGGAAAAAAGAAAGATAACTATGACAGCATCAATAAGGGTAAATGCCAAAGCTATCATATAGTAAGAAAAAACAAAATAAGGAAATACGAGAAAGAGTACTGTAAAAATATATGCGATTCCTGTATA
The DNA here is from genome assembly GCA_964462295.1 of uncultured Atribacterota bacterium. Lineage (GTDB taxonomy): Bacteria > Atribacterota > JALVIU01 > JALVIU01 > JALVIU01 > JALVIU01. The sequence goes on along the minus strand of CAYWXH010000017.1, from coordinate 22,305 downwards.
GACAGAGGCCTTTAGGGGGCTTGTTCTTCCCCCTTCTGACTTTTGAGATAAATACTCAGATGCAGCCATGGACAAAGATGCTGCGATCCCTGTGATAAGTCCTGCAATTCCTATCGTGTTCGTATTTTGTAATGCAAAGGTAAGACCTGATAAAGCACCTGTAAGCTCAACCAGTGCATCATTTAGACCTAAAACCATAGAGCCAATATAATTTATACGCTCCTCGTCTATCATATCTATTAGGAGCCTCTCATGTTCTACTTCATCTTTTAATATAGAATCTGCAGGCTCTATCTCATTAACTATAAGACTATATGATTCTTCTGCCCCTTTCTCCATATTTTCCATCATCTTTATTGCAAAAGTTATGCCAAAAATTTTTGCGGTCATAAGATAAAGAAAAACCTTAAATTTATTGGGCTCTACTTCCCTTTTTGTATATTTTCTCCACTCTTCGTAGTGTCTTTTTTCATCTTTTGAAATTCGGGCCAAAACCTCCCTATTTTTACCTTGTGCCTTTTTCGAAAGTTCTCTATATACTATATGTTCTGTAATTTCCTGTTCTTGAAATTTCAGAAGTTTTTCATAAAGCTCTTGTGATATCTCTATCTCCATATTTAACCTCCCAAAAGTTCCCCTATCTTATTGATAGGGGCGCCAGTTACTTTTTTTATCTTCTCAATCTCAAGAGATGTAGATATAAGAAAACATGTGGAAGGACCTGCACTCTTTTTTATATCTACAGAAACATCGGGAGATAAGAATAGTTTGAGATGCGCACTTTTTGCTAATTCCTGAGCTTCGTATAAGATGCCATGTGATCCCACAGGAAGGATGTCATGTACCCCTTCCATTTCTCTAAATTTCATTAGGTCCAAAATATCAGGAATTTCAGGGTCATTTTTTAAATCAACCTCTTCATTTGGCCCTGATTTGGGGATACCGACTACAAACAGATTATCACCAATATGAGAACTTCCTGGGTAAAACCTCTCCTTTTCTACTTCACCAAGGACTACTATCCCTGCGGCCGAAGAGCTTACTGGGATATTGTCTTCTGTGCTACCATTCATCGGCATATCTGGATAGCCAATGCGAGCAAGCTCTCTCTTTAGTGCATCTATTACCATCTTTCCCGTAGGTTCGTACTCTACACCAAGTGCATCTATTACCAATATAGGTCTTGCACCTGTGGCGATAACCTCCATAAGGGGAACTCTGAGTAAGGCAATAGCCCATTCCTCTGGGGGAAATCTGACAACATCATGCTCTTTTGGTCCAATTCCCCCAAAGGAATCCACAGAAATTACTATGTATTTATTCCCTATATCAATAAGAGAGAGGTCTCGTACACTAACTACCTTCATTTATTCATTACCCTTCTCTTTTTAATTCTTGCCATTTGACGTTGGGCATAAAACCCCAATGCAAGTATTGTTATGATAAATGGAAAACTTTGGGCAAACTCAGAAGGAATCCTAAATGCCTGAAGAGAATAAGAAAGTGCATCTGCCGCACCAAACACCAAAGAACCCAGGGCTGTGCCAATAGCTGTTCTACCCCCTAATGTTTCTGCGGCAAGTGCAATAAACCCTCTCCCTGATGTCATATCCCTGGCAAACCATGAAACATACCCCATAGAGAGATGTACACCACCAAGGCCTGCAAAAAATCCACTCAACATAAGTGCTATATATTTAATTTTCGTAACAGAAATACCCACAGAGTCTGCAGCATCAGGATTTTCACCAACCGCCCTCAATCTTAACCCCATTGGAGTATGATACAAGAAATAATGTACAACTACAACAGAGATTAAGGCAATATATGTAAGTATATGGTGTCCACTAAACATAGGGCCCAAAATAGGGATATCTTTTAAAACAGGAATATCTATATTCGGTAGGACAAGACTCTTTAGAGAACTTGATGTACCCTTATCCCCTGCAAATATGTAAAGCAAAAAGATTGTTCCACCAGATGCCAATAGGTTTATAGCGATACCTGCAAGTATGAGGTCTGTCTTTAGATTAAGAGAAAAGTAACCCAAAAGAAGGGCTATTACTATACCACTTATAACCCCTGCCAAAAGACCTAACCACATATTTTGAGTAAATGCACTTATAAGCACTCCAAAGAACGCAGCTGTAAGCATTATACCCTCAAGTGCAATGTTTATTACACCAGCAAGGTCTGTGATAAGTGCACCAAGTGCTGCAAATAGGATAGGGGTAGTAACCCTTATAATTGAATAGACAAAAGCAGGTGTGAGTATCCCCTTAAGTACATCATGCATTTTTCTCTTCCTCCTCTTTTCTTGATGCCCGTTCAATCATCTTTTGCTTCCAAGTAGCAAGGAAGGCTTGGGCAGTAACTAAAAGTATAACAAGTGCCTGAAGTACAGTTACCATCTCAGCTGACATGTCTGATTGCCTTTCCATAATTCTTGCACCTGTCCTTAGATAACCCAAAAACAGGGCTGCAAAAGGAACGCCAAGGGGATTATTACGGGCAAGTAAGGCAACAATTATCCCATCAAAGCCGTATCCTGGGAGGTTTTGCCACAAAAATCTATGATAAAGCCCTGTTACTTCTATCGCCCCTGCAATACCTGCAACAGCACCACTTAATACCTGTGCAGAGAAGATAGTCTTCGGTACATCTATACCACCTGCTTCGGCAAACTTCAGATTATATCCTATCATCCTTATCTCATAACCTATCTTGGTTCTATAAAGTAAATACCACACTATTATGACAAAGACAATTGCAATAATTATTCCATAATGGAGATGGTATCTTCTATATAGATACGGCAACCATGCACTTTTTGGAAATTTATATGATACTAAAAAACCTGCATTTTTATCTCTAAGATAGTAGTTAACAAAATAAAGGCCCATATAAAAGGCTACATAATTCATCATAAGGGAGGATACAAGTTCACTCGCATTTAGCTTCGATTTCAAGATACCAGGCACTGCAGCCCATGCCATACCTGCAAGCATTGCAACTATAAAAACAATTATAAGGTGGAGAACCTGAATGTGGGGAAAAAGAATAGCTACAGCTGTTCCAGCAACTGCCCCTATAAATAATTGTCCCTCTGCACCTATATTGAACTGTTCTGCCTTAAAGACTATAGATACGGCAAGGCCTGTAAATATAAGGGGAACAGAGTTATTTATAAATTCTATAATTCTTCTTGTTTTTGAAAGTGGACCAAATAAAAAATATTTATATGCATGTATAGGGTCTTTGCTTAATATAAGTGTAAGCAAAAAACCCAGGATAAGAGAAATCAAGATAGCAACTATTATTCTTACAAATTCAAAAGAAGCTGTTTTTTTCATAATACTACTGCCTCCTTAATTCTCTCCGGTGAATCCTTCTTAATCCCTAACATATACCTTCCGAGCTCCTGTTCCGTTAATCCCTCTAAGGTATCAAAGTAACCTACTATCTCTCCTTCATACATTACTATTAACCTATCAGAAAGTTGCATTACCTCAGCAAGGTCTGCAGAGACTAAAAGCACAGCAGCTCCTCTGTCTCTCTCTTCTATTAGTCTATTTCTTATAAATTCAGTAGCACCTACATCTATTCCACGGGTAGGTTGATTGGCAATTATCAATTTTGCATTTGAAGAAAATTCCCTTGCTACAACAACTTTTTGTATGTTTCCCCCTGATAACATCTCCACAGGTACCTTTGCATCTTTTGCCTTTATATTAAATTCTCTAACCAACTTCTCCCCATTTTCATGGATCTTTTTTACATCTATTGAAAGGACTCCCTTTGCAAATGGTGGCAAAAAGTATCTATCAACTACAAGGTTTTCCTCGATACTTGCAAGGGCCGCTACCCCTCTTACCATCCTATCTTCGGGTATGTGAGACACAGAAGAAAGTCTTATATCTCTCGGTCTTGCACCAAATAACTCTTTTTCCTTTACCTTCACACTTCCCCTATCACCTTCACGTAATCCAGTAAGTATCTCTATAAGCTCTCTCTGCCCATTTCCCTCAACTCCTGCAATACCAAGTATCTCACCTTCTCTTACAGAAAAAGATACACCCTTTAAGAGCTTATTATGGCCAGGTGGGGTATATTCTATATCTCTCACATCAAGCACAGTATTTCCAGGGTTGGAAGGGGTTTTATGGATGATAAGTTCTACTTCTCTCCCTACCATCATACGAGACATATCCTCTTCCTCTACATCCTTTACCAATGCCTCTCCCACATTCTTTCCATCTCTTAATACTGTAATTCTATCCCCTATCTCTTTTACTTCTCTTAATTTATGTGTAATAAATATTATAGTCTTTCCCTGTTTTACCAGTTTTTTAAGTGCATCAAAAAGTTCTTCCGTCTCCTGAGGGGTAAGAACAGCAGTTGGTTCATCAAGTACCAAAAGTTCTGCTCCCCTCAATAGGGTCTTAAGAATCTCTATCCTCTGCCTTATTCCCACGGGAAGGTCTTCTACCTTTTCATCAGGTGGTACTTCGAGTCCATATTTCTCTCCTATATCTTTTACTATCTTATATGCATCTTCTTTTGAGAAAAAGATACCTCTTGTAGGCTCCATTCCTAATACTATGTTTTCTGCAGCAGTAAGAGAAGGAACAAGCATAAAATGCTGATGAACCATACCTATACCCAATCTTATAGCATCATGAGGGCTTGCAATCTTTACTTTCTGTCCTTTGTAGTAAATTTCCCCTGAGGTTGGTGTTTGAAGCCCAAAAAGGATATTCATAAGGGTGGTCTTTCCTGCACCATTTTCTCCCAAAAGTGCATGAATCTCACCAGGCATCACCTTAAAATTTACCCCTTTATTAGCCATAACACCATTTGGATAGATCTTTACTATATTTCTCATCTCAAGTATGGGGGTTACCATAGATGACCTCCTTAAAAAATAAGGGGCCAAAAAAGGCCCCTTACGAAATTATTACTATTTTTAAGGTTTTACACTGTTTCTTAATTTGGTAAGTTCCTTTTGACTCATTCCAAATGCACTATCTACCTTAATTTTTCCAGATATGATTTTTTCCTCAAGTACTGCAAGCTTGGCCTGTATAGGTTTTGGTACATACTTTCTATATATATCATTCTTTGCAAGACCTACTGCCTGTTGGGCAAGACCTAATGCCTCTGCTTTACCATATGGAAGTTTGCCCTGAAGATGGAGATAAAGTGCCCTATATAAAGAGTTATCTACCCTTTTAAGCATAGAGGTAAGGGTTCTCTTTGCCTTCTCTGGGTCAGATTTTGCAAAAAGCATTGCCTGGTCAGAATCCACACCTATTGCGTACTTTTTCGCCTCTTTTGCTGCATCCAAAAGACCAAGACCTGTCTCACCTGCTACATTAAAGGAGATATCTGCACCCTGTCTGTATTGTGCAAGGACTAGTTCCTTTCCTTTTGCAGGGTCAGTAAAACTACCTGCATAAGAAACTAATACCTTTATATCTTTATCTATATATCTTGCACCTTCAATATATCCTACCAAAAAGTCATTTATAACAGGGATGTCCATACCACCAAGAAAACCTATAAGCTTACTATCATTCGTATCTGGAAGTTCTTTGGATGTAGTTACCATTGCAGCAAGTGCACCTGCCAAGAAAGATCCCTCGTTTTGCTTATAAAGAATAGAATATACATTCCCAAGATCTCCCTCTTTATAATTTACAGAGGTATCAAATATTATAAATTTCTTATCTGGATATTCTGGTGCAATTTCCTGGAGGGCCTCTTGCATCTGCCATGTACCACAGATGACTACATCATAATCAGAATCTGCGGCATCTTCCAAACCCGGTTTGAATGTAGATGGATCATAACCGAGTTCTACAATCTTTGCCTCTATACCAAGTTCCTTCTCTGCCCTTTTTACACCACGTGCGGCAGAGTCAAAAAATGACTTATCACCAAGTGTACCATTTATAAGGAGTATTACCCTGAGGGGTTTATCTTTGGCATAAGCCATTCCAAAGAGTGAGACTACAAAGACCAATATAAGTGTAAAAATCAAAATCTTTTTCATAAAACATCCTCCTTTCCAATTTTAATCAAATTAAAGCAGAACTACATAATAAAAATCAAGATCCTTTTATATTAGCGGTTCTACTATCACCTCCTCATTTTTCATTTATAGTCTTTTTTATATAAAAATCTTGTAAATAAATTATACATGGAAAAGAGAAAAGAGTCAATCAATAAAGAGTTTAAAAATAAATTTTTTAATTTTTGAGGCAGATATATACATTACTGTGCTAATATGATATAATTATTTAGGTTGTATATAAAATAAGGAAAAGGAGGTATATTATGCTAAAGAATATGAAGATGGGGGTAAAGATCTCTCTGGTTATGCTTTTGGTTGTAATTATAACTGCCTTTGTACTTGGTTATATAGCCTATTTTAATTCAAGTAATGCACTTATAAAAAAGACTGAATCTAATCTTGTAGCTGTGAGAGACACAAAGGAGGCCTTTATAAAAAATCAATTTGATTATATAGAAAATACGGTAAATTCCTTGGCAACATCAGTAGGTACTATAAATGCCATGGGAGAGCTTAGAGATTCCTTTCTAACAATAGAAGACACCCCTGAAAAATGTGCAAAAATTGCACGGAAATCATATATAACAGAAAATCCTGAAAAAGATAGGTGGAAATTTATAGCAGCACAAGATGGTACATATTACTCAGATACTCATAGAACCTACCACCCTTCTTTTCTCCATATTATCCAAAAATATGGATTTCATGACCTATTTCTGGTGGAACCAAAAACAGGATATATTGTCTATACTGTCATGAAAGAAGATGATTTTGGTACATCACTTCTTTCAGGACCATATAAAGATACAAATATAGGAAGATTATTCAGAAAGATCATAAAAGGCTCTAAAGATAAGGTTTATTTTACAGATTTTGAAAATTATCCACCCTCTGGAAACCAACCTGCAATGTTTGTAGGGGCTCAAATATATAATGAAGAAATGGAAGAGATAGAAGGGGTACTTATTATACAACTTCCCTATAAAATGGTAGATAATATTATGCAAATAAGAGCTGGTATGGGAAAAACAGGTGAGACTTATCTTGTAGGGTCTGATCTTCTTATGAGAAGTAATTCCAGATTTTCTAAAGGGATCACTATCCTTCGACAAAAGGTAGATACAAAGGCAGCGAGGGAAGCGATAGCAGGGAAAAAGGGAGTAGGACTTACAAAAGACTATAGAGGAGTCTATGTCTTCTCTGCATATGCACCTCTTAAAATAAAAGGACTCAATTGGGCAATTATTGCAGAGATAGACAAAAATGAAGCCCTCTCCCCTGTAAAAGAGTTATTTAACCTTTTACTTATAAGTGTAATAATTATTATAATACTTGCTACACTCATTGGTTACTTCATAACAGGTGTTATAGTAAAACCCCTTAGAAATATGGCAGAGTTCCTACAGAATCTTACAAAAGGAAAATGGGACCTTACAAAGAGGGTGAAGGTAAGATCAAAGGATGAGATAGGTATATTAGGTGCACAGTTTAATCTCTTTATGGATACCCTTCAAGAGGTAATCTCATCACTTACGGGTACCTCAGATAACCTATATGCACTCTCTGAAGAGCTCTCCTCATCTGCAGATACCCTTGCGAATGCGGCACAATCTCAGGCATCTTCTGTAGAGGAGATAACAGCAACAGTTCAAGAGGTAACGGCGGCTGTAGAGGAGGTGGCACAACAGACACAAAGTGCCTCTGAGGCATCTACAAGGCTAGCAGAAGAGGCAGAAAATACGGCAAAATCTGTAAAAGATATAGAAAAAGATAGTAAAGAGGTAGCAGAACAGACATATAAAGTACAAGATGGCATAGAAGAGCTCAAAAAACTTATAGAGGAATCCACTTCTCTTACTCAAGAGGCAAAAGAGGCATCCAATAAGACAAGGGAATCATCAGAAGAAGGAAATAAAGCAATAAACAATGTAGCATTGGGTATGGATAGGATCTCTACTGAAGTAGAGGAACTTGCAAAAGTAGTGGATGAGCTTGGAAAGGCAAGTGATGAGATAGGAAAGATTATAGAGGTAATATCAGATATTGCGGAACAGACAAACCTCCTTGCACTAAATGCAGCCATTGAGGCAGCCCGTGCAGGTGATGCAGGTAAGGGATTTGCAGTTGTAGCAGATGAGGTAAGAAAACTTGCAGAACGTTCACAACAGGCAGCAGGTGAGATAGGGAATCTTATAAAAGATATACAAAATAAGGTGAAAAATGCGGTAACAACCTCACAGCATGGTAAAGAAGAGGTAGAAAAGGGACTTGAACTTACAGAAAAGGCAGGTGTATCATTTAGAGAAATTGCAGAACATATAGATTCACTTGCAGGCATTGTAGATAAAATATCAGAAAATATGAAGATACAGATAGAAAAGGGAGATTATGTTGTAGAACTTACAAATGTATCAGTAGATAGGCTCTCAAATACTGCAAACCTTATATCTACCGCATCAGAAAGTGTTGCAACCATTGCAGAGATGATAGAGCGAATAAATGAAGAACTTTCAAAGATTGCCGCTGCAACAGAAGAAGAGACAAGCTCTATGGAAGAGATAAAGAGTTCAATGGAGAATATATCAAATGATACACAAAAGAATGCTGCCGTATCAGAGGAGATAAACGCAGGTATAAATACCTTAAAAGAAGAGGCAGAAAAATTAAGAGAGGTAGTTGAGAGGTTTGAACTTTAAATAAAAAAGGGCCCATTTGGGCCCTTTTTTATTCCTCCTCTATCTTGAAATCCTCTCTGGTGAGCCTTTCGTAAAATGGAAGAAATTTTAAAAATTCCTCTGGGTACTTTTCTTTTAGGTCATCGATAACTTTTTTTGTATCTTCGATAAGGGTTTTATAGAAGTCTTCAATCTGCCCATATGTCCCTAAAAAAGTAAAAGACAAAGCTGTGCCCTCTGTTTTGTCAAAATCCTCTCCAAAGAGCATACCACTCATATCGATAGATACCCAATATAGATCTCCATCATTGTCTGCTTTTTCGATGGATACAAAAAAATCTCCCTCAGTACTTTCTATATCAAATTCATTCGATTTACCATCTATGAGTGTCTTTAAACCCCCAAGGATTTTTTCTAAGTCTCTTCTCATGATAGATACATAATCAGTTTTTGTAAAAATTTTAGTTCCATAAAAATCTATCTCTACTCTGTATGGAAGGAACTGATAATCCATATCATCTGATACATAAAAATCTATATCATCTTTTTCAGAGATCTTTTCCAATATAAAATCGATCTTTACATTCGGGTCACGAGACCTTATATTTGCCATATCACCCTCCTCAATTCTTCGTAATCTTTCTATATGCGGCAAGTAGAGGGTTCCAGACTGTAGATGTGGCCGGACAATATGCATAATCTACAGAAAAGGCCTCATCAATAGGAATTTTCAAGGATATGAATGTCGCAAAAGTATCTATAAACTGTGCCACACACGCCTCGCCTACCGCAAAAGCCCCCAAGAAGAGACCCTTTTCATCATCAAAGACTACATTAAATGTGGTCCCCCTTACGCCGAATCCAGGATTCTTATGATAACCCTTTACTATTATCTCTTTAGCATTTTCATAACCTGCCTTTTTTGCCTCATCCAGAGTAAGACCTGTACGAGCTACCTCCCATTCAAAGACCTTTGTAATAGCAGTTCCTACGATACCTGGGAACACCATATCAAATCCAGCTATATTTGCACCTACTACAAGTCCTTCTTTATCTGCTACATCTCCCAGTGGAGCCAATACTTTTTTCCCGGTAAGCATATGTTTTACCAAGACAGAATCCCCTGCAGCATAAACATTTTCAATATAGGTCCTCATATGCTCATCTACATCTATAGCACCTCTTTCGGATAACTCAAAACCACTATCTTTCAAAAATTCTGTATTAGGTCTTACCCCAATACTTACAAGTAAGATATCTGCATCTATATTTTCTCCTTTTTCTGTCTTTACACCTTTTACTTTCTCCTCTCCAAGTATATCCAAAACGGTATCATCTGTTATTAATCTTACCCCGTGGGATTTTAAGGTATCAAGTATATAGTCTCTCTGTTTATCCTTTAAAAATGGTAGGATAACAGGAAGTTTCTCAATAATTGTAACCTTTATCCCCAAATCTGAAAAGCTCTCTGCCATCTCAAGACCTATTGCACCACCACCTACTATTACGGCATTTTTAGGATTTTCCTTGTTCAGATACTCCTTTATAGAAAAGGCATCCTCAACATGGGATAACTTAAATACGCCATCTTTTTCAATACCGTTCATTGGTGGAATAAAGGGTTTACCTCCGGGTGCAAGTACAAGATAATCATAATCTACCCAACCATTTAAATTCTCCCCTTCTACATACACCCTTTTCTCTTTAAATGATATCTCTTTAACCTCATGTCTTACAAATACATCTATTTTTCTATTCTCTCTAAAATACTCAGGTGTATAGTGAATCACAGATTTTTCAGGAAGTTTCCCTGCTATATAGTATGGAGTAGGACAACCTGCCCATGATACATAATTTCCTTTATCAAAAACCATAACCTTTTTTGAAGGGTCTTTTCTCTTTATCTGAGTTGCAGAGGTCATCCCCCCTGCCCCTCCACCGATAACTATTACTTTATCCATTTTCTCACCTCTTTCATTTTATAATATTTGTAATCTAAGTATAGCATAAAGGGTATGATTGTCAAGAAACATGGTTGTAACAAATTATGTAATATGTTATAATTTAACAAAAACCAAATAACAAGGAGGAAAAAATGCTTTCCAAATTATCTATAGAAGAATTTACAGAAATTACTGCAAGCTCAGCCCCTGCACCAGGAGGAGGGTCAATTTCTGCACTATCTTCTTCTCTAGGTGCAGCTTTAGGTGAGATGGTTATTTCTCTTACAAAGGGAGATGACTTAAAAGGGGAAAAAGAAAAACTTGATATACTAAGAAAGGAATTTTTAACCCTTATGGAAAAAGACACAGAAGCATTTAACAAAGTCTCAAAGGCACTTAAGATGCCCCGTGGTACTGAAGAGGAGAAAGAAAAGAGAAATAAGGCAAAGGAATCCGCTCTAAAAGAGGCGACTCTTGTTCCTATGGAGGTACTCAAAAAATCTGGTGAGGCTATTTCATTCCTCGAAAGTATTTTAGATAAGGTCAATCCAAATGTATTAAGTGATATCGGGGTAGGGGCAAAAATGCTTACAGCGGGGATAGACGGGGCATACCTTAATGTTATAATAAACCTCTCATGGATAAAAGATGAGGAGTTCAAAGCATCTATCTTAAAAGAGGCAGATACTCTTAAAGAAAAATATCTAACTCAAGGAGAGGAGCTTTACAATAAAGTATTAAATAGATTAAAGGGGTGAAAAGATGGCAAAAATATTAAAGGGTAAACCTGTAGCTGAGAAAATTGGACAAGATATAAAAATGGAGGTAGAACACCTCAAAAAAGAGGGAATATCACCTACCTTAGTAACGGTTATAGTAGGGAAAAATGAAGATGCCCTATCTTATAGAAAAATGATAGAAAAAAAAGGAGGGTTATTTGGGATTTCTGTAGCCAATAAAGAGTTTCCCGAAGATATAACAGAGGATATTTTAACAAATGAGATAGAAAATTTAAACAAAGATAAAGATATTCACGGTATATTGATTTTCCAACCATTACCACGGCATCTTGATATAAATAGGATAAAATACAAGATAGATCCAAGAAAAGATGTAGATGGTATAAGTCCTATAAATATATCCAAAATATTCTCTGGAGAAAAAGATGGTATACCCCCTGCTACATCTCAAGCTGTTATGGAAATTTTAGATTTTTACGATATCCCCCTTCTTGGGCAAAATATAACCATTATAGGGAGGAGCCTTGTAGTGGGAAGACCCCTTGCTATGCTCTTACTACACAGAAATGCGACAATAACTATCACCCATTCAAAGACAAAAAACCTAAAAGAGATTTCTAAAAAAGCAGATATACTTATAGCAGCGTTAGGAAGAAAAGAGGCTATTACAAAAGATTATCTTTCTCCGGGGCAGGTAGTGATAGATGTAGGAATAAATGTGGTAGAGGGAAAGATCTACGGAGATATACGATTTGAAGATGCAGAAAACATAGTAGATGCAATAACCCCTGTACCAGGAGGGGTAGGGAGTGTAACCACTTCGGTCTTATTTAAACATCTTATAAAATGCATAAAAAGCAATAGTAATTAATAAAAAAGGGAATGGATGGGGGTCTCCATTCCCAATCTATATTAAAGGGGGCAAATGGATGGTCTTTTAAAGACCATCCATTTAGGGGGTGAAACACTAAAGAACGGGTAAATAATTATCAAGTTCAAACTTGGTAATTTGTGTTCTATATTTATCCCATTCAATCTTTTTATTATTTACAAAGTGTTCAAATACATGGTCTCCAAGGGCTTCTCTTACAACTTCAGATTTCTCCGTAAGTTGTATAGCCTCTATAAGACTTCCGGGAAGCATCCCTATACCTCTTTCCTCTCTCTCCTGAGGGGTCATTTCATATACATTCTCCTCTACTGGATCAGGAGGTGTAAGCCCTTCTTCTATTCCCTTAAGCCCTGCCCTTAAGGTAACCGAGAAGGCAAGATATGGATTTGCCGCAGGGTCAGGACTTCTAAGTTCCATCCTTGTGGCCATCTCTTTTCCCGGTTTATACATAGGTACTCTTATAAGGTCTGACCTGTTTCTCTGCGCCCAAGATACATATACAGGAGCCTCATACCCTGGCACTAATCTTTTATAAGAATTTACCCATTGACATGTTACAGCTGTAAACTCTGGGGCATATTTTAGGACTCCTGCAATAAAGGAAAGTGCCGTATTTGAGAGATAGTATTTTCCATCTTTGTCAAAAAAGGCATTTTTATTATTTTTTATATCAAATAAAGACATATGAATATGCATACCAGAGCCATTTTCTCCAAATATAGGTTTTGGCATAAATGTTGCATATACCCCATGTCTATATGCAACCTCTTTTACCACAAGCCTATATGTCATCACAAAATCGGCCATGGTGAGTGCTTCTTGGTACCTTAGGTCTATCTCGTGCTGGGAAGGTGCTACCTCATGGTGAGAATATTCAACAGGTATACCCATCTCTTCAAGGAACAAAACGGTTTCTCTTCTCATATCAAGGGCTTCATCTCTAGGGATAAAATCAAAATAGCCACCCCTATCAAGGACTTCTGTTCCCTCAGAGCTTTTAAAGTAAAAATATTCAAGCTCAGGACCTACATAAAAATCAAACCCCATACTTTTTGCATATTCCAAATTCCTCTTAAGCACATATCTTGGATCACCTTCAAAGGGGGAACCATCAGGTTTTACAATATCTGCAAACATTCTTGCAACACCTTTTTCCTTCGGTCTCCACGGTAAGGGAGAAAAGGTAGATGGATCTGGAATAGCTACCATATCACTCTCATCAATCCTTGTAAAACCTTCGACTGATGAACCATCAAAACCGATTCCTTCCTCAAAGGCCTTGGGAAGCTCTTCTTTAGGAATGGTAAACCCCTTTAGGAATCCCAAGATATCTGTAAACCAAATCTTAACAAACTTAATATCATTCTCTTCAATATACTTATAAACATCCTCTTTTGTCATCTTCCCGGCCACTGTCTACCTCCTTTATCTTTTTTAGTCCAATAAAAATAATATTGGACTTTAAAAAAATGCTGAATTTACAGTATATAAAAGACATAACTAAGAAAAACTGAGCAAGAAATTAAAATATAGAAATAAAAAAGAAGGCAAATAATAGAAAAATATTTTAGCTAAAAGTATAATAAAAGATTCGGAATTTGTCAAGGGGTAAATTAAAAATTTTTAGAAAATTTCCTTTTCCAAAAATACCCTGATCCTTTGAGCTATAAGATACTCGTTTCCTATTCTTTTTTTAAGCTCTTTTTCTAAGACTCCTACGGGTAGAAGGTTCTGAGGTGATCTCTTATCTCTCATCCTATCTGATATAAAGAAAGATAAAGAGAGGGACCAATCTGCAAGAGAAAAAACCTTATCTCTTTCCATAAGACCTGGGGTCTCTATCCTTACAATACCCGCATATGGGAACTCTTTTTCTCCTATAGACTTTAGTCTGAGAAACCAACTATACTTTTGTGTAAGCTCTCTATTTTTAAATGATATGAGAAAAATGGGTGTCCTTTCCCCCTCCTTAAGATCCATAACCATAGAAAGTAGCTCATAAGGTAGATAAAGATTATGAAGGCTCTTTATAAATCCTAAAACTTTCGCATTTTTCCATGAAAAGTATAGAGTTCCATCGACCACTAAGGGAATCTTTCTATATTCAGAAAATGACAATAAATAATCGGCAAGGGTTACCTCTTCTGTTCTCATAAGGTCTTGGAGTTTTTTAAGGGGGGCCTGGGGTTCATTGTCTTTTATATATTTAACCTCTACCGGAAAAGGGAGCCCTGGTAGATCAAATTCTTTGGAAGAAAGTCCAATCTTTTCGGGTAGGATGAGGGTCCTTTTTATAGAAACTTCTAAAAGAGAGGAAGACATATCATTCATCTGCCCCTTTACAAGTTTTAAGGCACCTGCTACATATGTACCAAATCCACCGTAAAATATCTCCCCATCTTTTTCAATTACTACTCTTTGATGCATTCTCCTTACCCCATCTAAAAACATTACTTCAGAGATAGGATAAGTCTCTCTAACTCTAATAGGGTGCCAACTCTCCTTTGGCAGTTCTACATCTAATTTTATATCTTTTAATTCTTGTTCCTCTTCTACTTGGAAAAAAACCGTATATTCACTATCCCATGGGTCTAAAAAGATCCTCAATCTTTAAATTGCTCCTTTATTTCAAGAATCTTATCTTTTATATCAAAAAAGGCATCTGTAATTTCAGGATCAAAGTGTGTGCCACGGGAATCAAGTATTATCTTAAGAGATTTATCGACAGGGAAAGGTTCCTTATAAGGTCTTTTGCTTGTAAGTGCATCAAATACATCCACTATAGCAACTATCCTTCCCTCTATAGGAATATCCTTTCCTACTAATCCATTTGGATATCCTGACCCATCGAATTTTTCATGATGATTAAGTGCTATAATTGCTCCTGTCTCCAGATAGTCAACATTTGAACCACCCAAAATTTTTGCACCAATTACTGTATGTTGTTTCATCACCTCAAACTCTTCCTTTGTAAGTTTTCCAGGTTTAAATAAAATTTCATCAGGAATACCAATTTTTCCTATATCATGCATAGGGGCAGTAAGGAATATAAGCTCCTGTTTCTCCTTACTAAGTCCTAATGTTTTACTTAGCTCTCCTGCCATATACCCTACCCTTTTTATATGATTATATGTATCTTCATCTTTAAACTCTGCTGCAAGGGATAGTCTATATATAGTGTCTTGATATGCCTTTTTCAGCTTTTCATAGGTTGCCTGAATTTCCTGTGTCAATTTTTTTACCTCTGTTTCAAGATTCCTCCTGTATTCCTTCTGAAGCATATTAAATGCCCTGACCTTAAGCAAAGACCTTACACGGGCAAGGAGTAGGGTCTTATCTATAGGCTTGGAGATAAAATCATCTGCACCTACCTCTACCCCCCTTATTCTAGATTCTCTATCAGATAAAGCTGTCACTAAAAGTACAGGTATATCAAGAGTTTTTGGTGTATTTTTTATTATCTCTGTTACTTCAAAGCCATTCTTTCCCGGCATCATAACATCAAGAAGTACAATATCCGGCTCTTCCTTAAATATAATTTCTAGAGCATCATCACCATTGTAGGCCTTGTAAATCTCATATCCATATGGAAGCAAAAAGGCCTCTATAAGGTCTACATTTAACTTTTCATCATCCACTATCAGAATCTTTGGTTTTATTCTCAATGTAGTCCTCCACCTTTTTCAAAAAATTTTTTATATCTATAGGTTTTTCGATATAATCATCAAATCCTGCCTCTAAAAATTTTTCCTTATCTCCTCTCATCGCATATGCAGTAAGTGCAATTACAGGTGCCATATCCTTACTAAATTTTTCTCTTATTTTTCCAAGAAGTGTAATCCCATCGAGTTTTGGCATTTGGATATCAAGAAAAATAAGATCAGGCTCTATCTCATCAAGTACACCAAGAACTGCCTCAGGATTTTCAACTGCAATTACATTAAAACCTTTCACAGTCAAAATAGTCTTTATAAGTTTTAGATTTAAAGGATTATCATCCACTACCAGTATCTTTTTCATCTTCCTCTACACTCTCTTTCAAATTTTTTGGTATAAACACACTGAAGGTGGTACCTTTTTTATAGACACTTACCACCTTTATAAATCCCCCATGCATCTCTATAAGTCTTTTAGACAATGCGAGCCCAAGACCTGTTCCTTTATATTTTTTTGTAAAAGGATTTTCCACTTGAGAAAATTCCTTAAACAGTTTTTTCATATCCTCTTTTTTTATTCCTATCCCCGTATCCCATACAGATATCCTATACCAATCATCCAATTCCCTTGTTACTATACCTATCTTACCACCATCAGGGGTAAATTTCACCGCATTAGATAAAAGATTAAAAAGTACCTGTTTTAATTTAAGCTCATCTGCTACTATCTCTTTTATCTTATCATCATGATAAACCTTGACCTCTATTGCATGTTTTACAGTTTTTTCCTTTATGAGGATAAGGGATGCCTCTATTATCTTATATAAATCTACTTTAACAAAGTGCAGTTCTTCTTTTCCTGCCTCAATCTTAGAAAGATCAAGTATATCATTAATAAGGCTTAAAAGGTGTTCTCCACTTTCTAGTATATCTTTTACATATTCTTTTTGTTTTTCATTTAACGTTCCAAAATAACCCTCCAAAAGGACCTCAGAAAAACCCAAAATAGCATTAAGGGGTGTCCTTAGTTCATGTGAGACATTTGCAAGGAAATCACTCTTTGCCTTATTTGCCCTCTTTAGGTCTTCTGCCAATCTCTCAAGTTCAAGATTTTTCATATATAAAAGATTATTTAATTCTTCTAATTCCTTCTGTTTTTCAATAATTCTTTTCTCCCACAATTCAGCTTCAAGGAAGTAAGATATTCTCTGGCTAAATAGAGAGACCACTTCAAGGTCTTGAGGAGAGAACTCATAAGGGAATCTATTTATAACACTTAACACTCCATATATACTTCCACTTACAGATATAGGGACACCCATATATGAACGTATCTGTGTTGTGGCAAAGAGTCCTTTCCACTTCTCATCTGCTAATGTATCACTTATTATAAGCGGTTTTTGAGTAGAATATACCGTTTCATCAAATTTTAGATCCCGGTTAGCAGGGTCATGAGCTCTATGTATTGCTTTATTTTCTCTATCTACAAAACCCAAAAATCTCCATCCTTTCTTTGTTTTATAACTTACAGAGACAATCTCTACATCTAAAATTTCAATAAGGCTAGAAAGGAGTGTCTGCAACATCTCATCTTTGTCTCTAAAGAATATAAAACTCAACTCATAAAGTTTTTTCAATCTATATTTCTGTCTTTCAAGTTCCTCTGTCCTCTCCTTCACTTTTTCTTCAAGATTTGTGTATAAGTCTTCAATCCTTCTTATCATAACATTAACGGCATTTGCAAGCTCTTCAAACTCATCCCCTGTATTAAGATTTACAGATCCCCTAAAATCTCCTTGTGCCACCTTTACAACTGTCTCTTTTAAAATCTGAAGAGGAACTATGATCTGTTTAAGGATAAGATTGGAAAATATAATACTTAAAAGTATAGTAATAATAAGAAGCATTAATACAACAATATTATATTCACTTGTTTTAAACACTACATATATAGGAATATCTTTAACAAGGACAAAAGAGGTTTTAAAAGGTCTAACCATAAAAGGTACATACACAACAAGGGAAAGAGATCTTCTTTCCAATTTTATACTATCAGATGATCTTACAGTATTTTTTATCTTGTTCCATTTAAATCTATCGATCTTTTTATTTGAGGCATATATAAGATTCCCATCTCTGGTAAAGATAAACTCATCTCCCTTAAAATAATTTTTATATTTTAATAGTAAAGAAATAAGCCTCTTTAGGGGCAACCTTAAGTATATATCGTAATTCTCTACAGAAAAATGATAAAAAATTGACCCATCATTCCTTTTATAATTTTTTGGACAGATAAGAGATATGCCATCTCTTTCTTCTGTCGTTCCTTTACATATATCTTTTATGTCTATATCCTTAGGATTTTTGAAGTTTTTATTATCAAAATCGTAAATAAGGACTAGCGCCCCTCCTTTTTCTATAATAAGGTCTTCGAAAAAAGACTTGTTCCTAAAGAAAGTTTCTCTCTTTTTAAAAAAAGTGGAGATTGCCTCTGCAAGGGTATCTTTTGAAGAAAAAAGGGTTTTCAAGAATAGCGGATCATTTTTCAGATAATATACATCTTGTGCTGCTTCAAAAAATGCACCTTCCAATAGTTTAGATGTAAAAAAAGAATCTCTTTCTACCCTTTTTTCAAAATCAAAAACCTCTTTTTTGTATATCCGAAAATAAAAATATACACTAAACACAAGAAAAAGTATGGTTACTATATATAAAAACGAAAGGAGTATCTTTTTAAAAATATCACTCTTTAGTGCCTCTTTTTTAGGAAAATAACTTAAAAAAACTTTTTTCAATCTTATACTAGCTCCTTTTCTGATATATATACCAATCTGGCATCTTCCTCTATAGGGTATTCCCGTGGAGGATTGACCACATACCCTCCACTATCTATTATACCTAAAGGTATTATTTGCTTGTCTTGCCCTAAAATCTTATAAATATCTCCGAAAGTAGAAAAATCTCCCAACTGTTTTACTGGGGTCTCATATATATTTGCATAATTATAATTCAAAAGTGTTGTTATAATCTTTCCCGCACCAGGTGTACAAATAGAATTTACAATCATCTGTACAGAGATCTCTTCTCTATAGATAATTTCTACACCATAGAGATTTTTCTCTAACAGCTCTGCATTCTGAGGGTCTATTATTTCCACTATAATATGTGCAATAGGATTCAAAGTTTTCGCAAGCATAGCAGTTATCATGGAAACAGCATCTGGATTTCTAGCATTTCCAACAATGTCCTCTGATAAAATCACTATCATATAAGCTTCCCCTACTCCTGAATCTATTAAATCATTTTCTTTGGAAGGATCACCTTTTTTATATATTATCCTCTCATCATCTACCTCCTCTCCAGAGGTAAGGACCACAACTTTTCTTTTGTAAAGTGCCCCTCTTTTATCTAATTCATCAATAATTCGTGGTGCTGAGGAATTCCAACCAAGTATAAGGATATGATCTTTCATTTTTCTAAGCTTTACCTTTCCCTCCTTTATATTTTTAAACTCTTCCGTTAGGGCAGAACCTATGATACCTGCGGGAAGTGCAATAATACCCACCCCCATAAACATTATAACAGATGCAAAAAATCTGCCAAGTGTAGTTACAGGATACTTATCCCCATATCCTACTGTTGTAAGGGTAACCACACTCCACCAGAGGGCATCTTTCAAAGAGGCAAACTGACTGTTTCCCGCTGTACGCTCTACAGTAAAGACCATGACAGCAGAAAAGATGATGATAAAAGAAGAGATGAGAAATAAAAAGCCTATCTCTATTGCCCTCTTTCTAAATACATTTATATAAATATTTGATGTCATTGCAAATCGTGCCAATCTAAATATACGAAATATACGGAAAATTCTAAACATCCTCGAGATACGCAGAAATGGAATAATTCCCATAAGATCCAATATACTTGCAGGGGTCAACATCCATGCTATTTTATTGCCTAAAGCATATAGCAAGGCCACCCTAAAAGGTTTTCCCTCTTTTTTATATTTAAATCTTATATCATCAAAAAAGTCAGAAGAGACCCAAAATCTAAGTAAATACTCAAAGATAAATAAGATAAGAAAATAGTTATTTAAAACCTCAAAAAAGGATATATAATAACTATTTTCAGGGAGAGAAAGTTCCCAAAGATAAGATACAATAGATGATAATATCAACACAATAATTACTATATCTATTGCATGTCTAAATCTGTAATCCGGATTTTCTAAAATATCGTATACAATCTTTTTAATTTGTCTTACACGAGTTTTTTTCATCATAATACAACTATATATGTAGTTTTCTTGACATATTATTAAGATATTCTATCGTTTTTCTCATACTCTCATAAGGTGTAGGCTTTGGAAGCATTTCTCCTGATACATAACCATTATACCCTGTGGAAAACAGTGCACTAAAAATACTTTCAAAATCAAGATGACCATATCCAGGAGGCCACCTATTGCTATCTGCCACATGAAAATGAAGTATATTATCTCCTGCCTTTTTAACACTTTCCTCTATTATAGGCTCTTCTATATTCATATGGAATGTATCTAGCAAAAGCCCAACATGGGACATACTTACCTTATCCAAGATAGGAAGTGCATCATCTACACAATTTATAAAATTAAGTTCATATCTATTTATAGGCTCAATAACAATTTTTATCCCCTTTTCTCTTGCATATCCTCCTATATCTTTAAGTCCTTCTATAAATAATCTGACACCTTCTTCATAAGATATACCCTCTATACTTCCCCTAATTAATCCTATTATAAGATGGGCACCAAAATAAGAGGCAAAATCTATCTGAAGCATTAGTCTTTCTATGGTCTTTTTTCTTACATCCTCATCTGGTGATGTCATATATAGACCTTCCTGATTGTATGCCTGACCTGTTCCTATTGCTACAATTTTTATCTTATTTTCATCTGCTATCTTTTTTATCTGCAGTGGGTCTACCACTCTTGGGTCTCTTATAGCAATTTCCACACCATCATAGCCTAACTCTTTAGCCATTTTTATCCCATCTATAAGATCTCCTTTGAAAGAAAGGGCACTAAATGCTGCATCAGAAGTAGAAAGCACTATAGCTTTTTTCACTTTTTCCCTCCTTCAATAGCCTCTATTATTTTCATAGGTATCTCATAGCTTGGTGCCACTATTTGGGCACCACCTTTTCTTACCGCTTCCTTTGGCATACTGTAAGCAATGGCTGTCTTTTCATCCTCTGCTATGGTAATACCACCAGCCTCTCTAATCTTTTTTATAGCCTCTGCGCCATCATCTCCCAGACCAGTCATTACCACTCCAATAGTATTTTTTCCGCCAAAGATTTTAAGTGCACTCTCCATAGTAAGATTTACATTAGGTGTATATAAAGTCTTTGGCGCTTTACTTATCCTTATAATAACCTTTCCATCTCTTTTTTCTAAAAACATCTGATGACCACCCTTCGCCACATACGCATTTCCAGGTTCTAGTAACATCCCTGTCTTGCCTTCCACTACAGTGAGTTTAGAGATTTCATTCAGTCTTCTTGCGTAAAGGGATGAAAAGCTCTCAGGTATATGCTGCACTATAAGGACTGCATAGTTACCCACACCAAGTCTTGGAACTACATCTTTAATCGTAGCTGGACCACCTGTAGATATACCTATAACCACTATTTTTTTAAGTTCCAGCTTACCCTTATCTACAGTTTTTGCCCTTTCATAGCTCAATAGGGTCTTTCTGTGTCGTATCTTTTTGCTTCCTTTATACAGGTACGCAGCTTTAACCTTTTTTAGAAGTTCTTCTTCTACTCTTTCTAATTCAAAGGAGGTAGATTTTCCGTCTGGTTTAGGGACATAGTCAAAGGCACCTAACTCAATAGCACGAAGTGTAGTCTCTGCCCCTTCAGTAGTAAGATAGCTAAGTACAATCACCTCTGTGTTTGAAAGTTCTTTATTTTTTGCCAATTCCCTCAATACATCTAAACCACTTAATTTTGGCATATCAATATCAAGGGTAATAACATCAGGTTTAAATGTAGAAATCTTACGAAGTGCCTCCTCTCCATCTCTTGCACTTCCCAATACATTTATAAGAGGGTCTTTTTGAAGAATTTGAGTTATTATCTTTCTTACTAAAGGAGAGTCATCCACAACAAGGACACTAATCATATACTACTCCCTATTTTTTCTTTATATTATAACTTTCTATATATTATAACATAATAATTTAATATTGTAACATAATAATTTACAAAATCAAACCGGTAATTTTTAACTTTTTAGGTGCCAATTAAATTAATTCTATTATACACCACAGGAGGAA
>CAYWXH010000016.1:0-34584 GCA_964462295.1 uncultured Atribacterota bacterium | reverse complement strand
GCTCGCAATGACAAACCATAGGGGCCCACAGGTTGCCACGACCCCTGGCGGATTCTCGTAATAATAAGAGAAAGATGGAGTCCTCGCAATAACGGTATAGAGGGATGAGAAATCTTGTAATAGCTATAATTAAGAGATAAAACCCCTTAGGAGAGGCCTACTTTTTTAAATACCACTTCCTTATTTTTTAACTTCTTTTTTCTTCAATATTTTTTTGAAAAAAATCTAAATTAGGTGGAAAATTTGGACGATTTTATGGTAAAATATATATACCAAGTGGAGTAAAGTGGAGGAAAGTAGAGGATAAATGTTTACTTGGAACTATGAGCGGACAATTGATGGGAAAGGACGGATAATTATCCCTCCTAAATTTAGAAAAGAATTAGGAGAGGAGTTTATTATAAGTCGTGGACTTGAGAGATGTATATACATATATCCCATGGAGACTTGGAAGGAACTCTCTAAAAAGATTTCCTCACTTCCTCTTGAGAAAAAAGATGTAAGAATATATCAGAGATTTATATTCTCTTCCGCTTTAGATGTAAAGATAGATTCCCAGGGTAGGATTTCTATTCCCAAAACATTGAGGGATTATGCAGGAATCAAAAGAGATGTGGTGATGGTAGGGGTAAGTAGCAGGATAGAGATTTGGGATAAGGAAAGATGGGAGAAGATAAATGAAGAGCTTGAAGAGTCTCTTATGAATTTTGAAGGCTTGATAGATCTTTATGATAGATAATGGAATATACGCACAAGTCGGTACTTTTAAAAGAGAGCATAGAATATCTTGTGAAAGATAAAGATGGCATATATGTAGATTGTACTATTGGAGGAGGCGGACATGCCCTCCATATCTTGCAAAGAATTTATAAAAAAGGCTTTCTTATAGGTTTTGACAAAGATAGAGATGCAATAGAGGCATCTTTAGAAAGATTAAGAATTTTTTCTCCTTCATTTTTACTTATAAAGGCAGATTTTAAAGATATAGATGTATGGTTTTCAAGGCTTGGATTGCCAAAGGTTGATGGGGTAATTGCAGATTTAGGTATTTCAAGCTATCAGGTGGATAATAGAGAACGGGGTTTTAGCTTTAAATCAGAGGTGCTTCCAGATATGAGAATGGATAAAGAGAGTAGCCTAAGTGCATGGGATGTACTTAATAGCTTTTCTTCTCAGAAATTGGCAGACATATTTCAAAAGTATGGAGAAATAAAGAGAGCACACCAGGTAGCAACTCTGATAAAGAAAAATTTAAAACATATAAAAACAGCAGAAGAACTCTCTGAACTTATAAAGAGAGAACTTCCAAAAAGAGGAAAAATACACCCTGCAACTTTAGTTTTTCAAGCCCTTAGAATTTATGTAAATGACGAATTGGGAGCCTTAGAGAGTTTTCTTTCAAAACTTCCTTTTATAGTAAAAAGAGGGGGGAGAATCGTGATTATATCTTATCATTCTTTAGAGGATAGAATTGTTAAAGATTTTTTTAGAGGGTCCCCTGAATTTTCAATAATTACAAAAAAACCCATAGTACCTACACATGATGAGATAAAGACAAATAGACGTGCAAGGAGTGCAAAAATGAGAGTTGCCGAGATATCAGGGAGGGATGGAGAATGAATGGAAGAAGATATAATATACCATATGAAAGGTACTTCTTTTTGTCAATACTAATTGTGAGTTTTTTTACCATTCTTGCACTTTTATATGTTTATGAAAATGTGGAATATACATCACTATCTTATAGGTATATGCAACTTAAAAAAGAGTATTCTACCCTTACAAAGGAAAATCAACTTTTAAGATATAAAGTAGAAAAGCTTTCATCTCCCTCACGCATAGAAAAATATGCACGAGCCAAGTTAGGTATGGTATATCCGCAAAAGACCGTTTATATAGATATATTGCCATCTGAGGTAAATATGGCTACACTTTCAACGGGAAAATATATAGCATCACCATAAGATATGAGAAACTCTGATCTTAAGGTAAGAATAAAGTTTGTCTTTGCCTTTTTTGTAATTCTTTTTGTGCTTCTTCTCTATAGCGATTATCTTATTCAGATAAAGGGAGAGAAAAGATTTAAAGAGCTTGCAAGGAAGGAGCATATATATACTTTATCTGTAGGAACAGAGAGGGGGATTATATTTGATAAAGACCACAATCCCTTTGCAATAAATGTAAAGGTTCCATCTGTATATGCAATACCAGGTAAGATTAAAAAACCGAAAGAAGTAGCAAGATATCTTTCAAAAGTGTTAGATATTGATTACGATAAATTACTAAAAAGACTTACTAAAAAGGCTTATTTTGTTTGGGTAAAACGAAAGATAGACCCTAGCAAAGAGGCTATTTTGTTGCATAAAAATATAGATGGTATAAATTTTGTGGAAGAGTATAAAAGAAGATATCCTCATGATACAGTGGGTGCTAATATTATAGGATTTGTAGGTATAGATAACCAAGGACTTGCTGGGGCAGAATTGGAATTTGATAGGTATTTAAGGGGCAAAGAAGGCCTCATAATGGGAATGAAGGGGCCAAGTGGTCATCCACTTCCCGTTGACCAGAAAATAGTAGAACGCCCCTTGCCCGGATATGATATACTACTTACGGTTGACGGAGTTATCCAGGATATTGTAGATAAAGAACTTGCAAAAACTTGTAAGGCTAAAGGGGCAAAAGGTGGTATGGTAATAGTAATGAATCCATTTACATTTGAGATATTGGCTATGTCAAGTTATCCTACTTTTAATCCAAACAAGTATGCCTCTTATCCTAAACAATATTGGCAAAATAAGGCTATTTCTTTTGTATTTGAACCAGGTTCGATCTTTAAAGTGGCAACACTTGCTGCACTACTTGAGGCACATAAGGTGGCCTTGGATGAGAAGTTTAACTGTAAAGGTTATATAGAATATAAGGGGCATAAATTTAGAGATATCCATAAACATGGAATAGTAGGACTTAAAGATGTGGTTAAGTATTCCTGCAATGTGGGTTTTATTAAGATGGGTACACGATTTTCTAATAAAGAATTTTACTCTTATCTTACGAAGTTTGGGTTTGGCCAAAAGACCGGTATTAGTTTACCAGGTGAAGAATTTGGCATGTTAAGACCACCTGAGAGATGGTCTAAGATTTCCATTGCCTCCATTTCTATAGGGCAAGAGATTGGTGTTACAGCTATCCAGATGATTTCTCTCTTATCTGCAGTAGCAAATGGAGGAAATCTATTTAAGCCTCTTATCCTTAAAGAGATAAGAGATAAAGAAAAAAAGGTAAGAAAATATATACGGCCCAAATTAAAAAGGAGAATCTTTAGCAAAACTACAGCAGAACGTATAGCTGGCCTCTTAAAGGGTGTTACTGAAAAAAGAGGAACAGGGGTGCTTGCCGCGATCCCTGGTTTTACTGTTTATGGAAAAACAGGAACAGCCCAGAAGGCAAAAAAGGGTGGCGGTGGATATGAAAAAGGTAAGTATATGTCATCTTTTATGGGTTATGTGGAAGGTAAGGATAAAAAACCCCTCTTTGCTATGATTGTAGTTATAGATGAACCTAAAGGAGATTATTATGGGGGACTTGTCGCTGCTCCCTTATTTAAAAAAATTTCAGAGAGAATTTTGAAACATATGTTAATTTTTTAGGAGATAAAGAATGAGATTACGAGAGCTCTTAAGTGTTATAACAGGCCTTTCAGGAAGAATAATAAAGGATTATCAGGATATAGATATCTTAGGAATTTCTTATGATTCTCGAAAGGTAAAGAAGGGGTATATATTTTTTGCACTCTCTGGTACCTTTTTGGATGGACATAACTTTATAAAAGATGCCCTAAAAAATGGTGCATCATTTGTAATAGGAGAAAAAGATATAGACTATATTCCTTCTCATATGTATTTAAAGGT
Source organism: uncultured Atribacterota bacterium (assembly GCA_964462295.1). Classification (GTDB taxonomy): domain Bacteria; phylum Atribacterota; class JALVIU01; order JALVIU01; family JALVIU01; genus JALVIU01. Next base: position 30,673 of record CAYWXH010000016.1, on the reverse strand, counting down.
TGATAATGCAAGACGTGCCCTCTCAGAAGTGTCTGCAAAATTTTATAATTACCCTGCAAAAAAACTTAAGATTATAGGTGTCACAGGGACAAATGGAAAGACTACAACTACCTTTATCATAGATAGTATATTACAGGCATATGGGAAAAAGACTGCACTTTTAGGCACTATATATAATAGGGTAGGAGATGAAGTATCATATACACACCATACTACTCTCGAATCCTTAGAATTAAATCAAGTATTTTCAAAGGCTATAGAAAAGGGGATAGAATATATTGTTATGGAGGTTTCTTCTCATGCCCTTTCTATGTATAGGGTTTGGGGAGTCCCATTTTTGGGTGCAGTATTTACAAATATCGCAAATGAACACTTTGAACTTCATAAGAATTTTGAAAATTATCTTAAGGCAAAAACTTACCTATTTGAATCCCTCTCACATAATTCATTTGCCTCTTTAAATGCAGATGATCCAAATACCTCTTATATAATGGAGAGAACTCCTGCAAAAAAGACTACATTTGGCCTTTTTTCCCCGGCTACTTTTTATGCAAAACATATAAGATACTTCTTAGGAGGAGTAGAATTTTCTATATTTAAAGAAGAAAAACATGTAATGGATATAAGTACAACCTTAGGTGGTATATATAATGTATACAATATTTTGGGTGCAGCTTCATTATCCCTATCTTTGGGTACCCCGGTAGAGACAGTAGCTCGGGGTGTAAAAAATTTAAAGGGTGTTCCTGGTAGGTATGAGGTATTACACTATGGTCAGAAATTTAATTTAGTGGTAGATTTTGCACATAATTATCACGGACTTTATCATATATTGGCTACATTACGGCCACATACCCCAGGAAGGCTTATAACTATTTTTGGATGTGGTGGAGAAAGGGATAAAACAAAAAGACCTGTTATGGCAGAGGTTGTTTCAAAATTTAGTGATTATATTATTATATCAACAGATAATCCAAGAAGCGAGGACCCGATGGATACAGCAAAAGATGCAGAAAAGGGAATAGTCCCCTGGAAAAAAGATAACTATGAGATAATACTTGACCGAAAAAAGGCAATAGAGAAGGCTATTTCTATGGCAAGAGAAGGGGATACCGTGCTTTTGGCGGGAAAAGGTCCTGAAGAAGAACAGGTTTATAAAGATAGGGTAATTTGGCATAATGATAAAGAGGTTGCCAGGAGAGTGATTATGGGTGAGGCATATGATTAAGATAGCAGATCTTATTAGTCTCTTTGGCACACCAAAGAACTTTGACCCAAGTGTTTCTATAGGTGGGGTCTCCATTGATTCAAGGGATGATGTGAAGGGAAAGGTTTTTTTTGCAATACGAGGAAGAAAAACAGATGGACATAGATACCTTAAAGATGTTTTTAAAAATGGTGCTACCTCTGCTTTTATAGATAATCCTCAGTTTTTAGATGTGGAGGGTGGGAAAAATATCTTTTTAGTAGATGATGTAGTCTTAGCATTAGGAAAATTAGGCAAGTTTTATCTTGATAAGTTACCTAATGTTAAGAAAAAGATTGCAATTACTGGGAGTGCAGGAAAGACAACTACTCGTTACATCATAAGTACCCTTTTATCTTATAAAAGAAAGGTTTTTTCTTCGAAGAGGAACTTAAATACCGAGATTGGAGTACCCCTTTCTATATTTGATATCCCATGGGATGCTGAATTTTTGATCTTTGAATTTGGGGCAGATAGACCTGGTGATATTGCTTATCTTTCAGAACTTATAAGGCCTGATATAGGGATTATAACAAATATAGGCCCTTCCCATATAGAGCGATTTGGCTCCTTAGAAGAAATAGGGAATACAAAGTGGGCACTTGCCAAATCTGTGGAATCAGAGGGAGTGCTAATCTATAATGGAGATGATCCCATTTTGGAGAAAAAGGCACTTTCATATATGGGAAGAAAGATATCATATGGTTCTTCTAATAATAGTGATGTTAGATTATTAAGGTGGGGATTTTCAGATATAGGAGAGAATTTTACGATATTTTTAGATGGAAAACTTTTGGATTATAGTGTGAATCTCTTAGGCCATGCTAATATATATAATACCTTGGCAGGTATTTCTCTCATATGGTATCTTTTTGGAGATGTGGAATTTATAAAAGAGGTTCTTCCTACACTTTCTCCTCCTCCTGGACGATTAAGGCTCATAAAGGGGCTGAAAAATGGTATCTTAATAATAGATGATACCTATAACTCTAATCCACTCTCTTTAAAAAATTCCCTATCAGTACTTTCTCGCTTTAAAGAAAGGAGAAGGGTAGCTATCTTGGGGGATATGTTGGAGCTTGGAGAGTTCTCCACCATATATCATCGGGAAATAGGTAAAGATATTGCTTTATCTCACTTAGCTGACAAAATTTTAGGGATAGGAAACTATACAAAATTTTTGATTGAAGGGGCAATGGATTTTGGTTTTAAGGATGTAGAGTTTTTTGAAGAAAGAGATGATCTTTTAGGGTTTTTATTAAACAATAGGCAAGATAATGATGTGTATCTATTTAAGGCCTCAAGGGGAATAAGATTGGAAGATATAATGAATAAATTTATGGAGAAGATAAATGACTAATGTATACTATATGATAAGCGCTCTAATTTTAACCTCGGTATTTACATATATCCAATATAGGGTATTTCAAAAGAAAAAATTGGGACAGTTTATAAGACAGGAAGGGCCAGATCTTCACCAACATAAAATGGGTACCCCCTCTGCAGGTGGTATATCCATTATTTTTGCCATCCTTATTATAGTCTTTTTCTTTGGGCTTTTTGATAAGAGGATTCTATATCTTCTCTTATCTATGTTGCTTTTTTCAAGTATTGGTCTTTTTGATGATTTTATAAAATTTTTAAAAAATAGATCCCTTGGTTTTAAGGCACGCTATAAGCTTGCCCTTCAGATAATCTTTTCTCTATTTCTTATTTTTTTATTTAAAGATTTGATTTTAGGAGATGATACACTTATTGTCCCATTTTCTAATGCAAAGATACATCTTGGTATATGGTATATCCCATTTCTTTTGCTCTTTATAATAAGCACATTAAATGCATTTAATATTACAGATGGATTAGATGGTTTACTTTCAGGCCTATATTTAATAAGTATTATCTTTTTTCTGGTTTTCGGATTCTTGACAAAAATGGCTCATGTAAATAGTTTTATTTTTATATCTATAGGTGCGGTTTTGGGTTTTTTATGGCACAATTTTTATCCTGCCTCTATCTTTTTAGGAGATACAGGGGCCTTTGCCTTGGGGGGCATTATATCGGCTATTTCTATTCTTTACCATCTTGAGCTTTATCTTGTAGTGGTTGGGGCTATCTTTGTGATAGAAACATTGTCTGTGATTATACAGGTAGGTTCTATAAAGGCATTTGGTAAGAAACCATTTCTTATGAGCCCTATACATCATCACTTTGAGATGATGGGATGGAAAGAACCAAAAATTATAATACGTTTTTGGATAGTGGGGATTATATTTTTATTTTTTTCATTAGGAGGCATCCTTTAAATTGTTAGAAGATAGGGTTTTCGGTATAGTGGGCCTTGGAAAATCCGGTAGGGCAGTGCTTGAATTTTTAACTAAAAGAGGCATAAAAGTTATAGCTATCGATGACAATTTAGATCTAGAAATGCTTAAAAATAAGTATCCAAAAGGGGTAGAGTTTTACGATATGCATATCCCAGATGATGTTTTAGATAGCATAGATCTGCTTGTAGTAAGCCCTGGTGTCTCCCTTTCTCATCCTGTGGTGAAAAAAGTAAGTGATGGGAAGAAAGAGATAATGGGGGAGATGGAGCTTGCATACAGATATAAAAAGGATGGCTATATAGTAGCTGTAACAGGCACAAATGGAAAAACAACCACTTCTTATATTATCTCAGATATCCTTAAAACTTGGGGGAAAAATACTGTACTTGCAGGGAATGTGGGCACACCTTTTATATCTGTTATAGATAGAGATTATGATTTTATAGTTCTTGAGGTTTCAAGTTTTCAGCTAGAGACCATTTCTGCTTTTAAACCAGATATGGCGATTCTTTTAAATGCATCAGAAGACCATATTGATAGACATGGAAGTAGAGAGACTTATTTTGATATAAAAAAGAGGATCTTTAAAAACCAGTGTAAAGAGGATACAGCTATCCTTAATCAGGATGATGCTCGAATAAGGGCACTTTCAGATGTATTGGTATCCAAAGTTTTTCTATTTGGTGAGGGAAAGAGATATAGAAATACCTATGCATATATTTCAGATGACGAAATAGTTATCCATGGAGAGAAGAAGGATTTAAGAATTAATATAAATAGACTTAGAAATCGTGCAAGACCTTTCATATACAATATGATGGCAGGGACTCTTGCTGCATCTGTTTTGGGTGCCCCTTATGATGCAATTGAGAAAGTAGCATATTCATTTACACCTCTTCCTCATAGAATGGAATATGTAGATACTATTGGTGGAGTGGAATTTATAAATGATTCTAAGGCTACAAATCCAGATGCAGTTTTTTGGGCACTCTCTACCTTTCCTAACCATAGCGTAATTTTGATCATGGGAGGTAAGGATAAAAACCTTTCTTTTGAAAAAATAAGAGATATCTTAGATAAGAAAGTAAAGTCCTTAATTCTTATGGGCCAGGCAAGAGAGAAGTTAAATAGGGTACTTTCTTTTTCCCCAACTTATGTTGTAGATAGTATGAAAGAAGCCGTTGAAATTGCGTATAAGATTGCCCAAAAAGGGGACAGGGTGCTTCTTTCTCCAGGATGCACGAGTTGGGATATGTATAAAAACTTTGAAGAGAGGGGAGAAGATTTTAAAAATTGCGTAAAAAGATTAAAAGAGAGGAACAATGAAGGTACGGGAGCCTGATTTTGTACTTTTTTTCATTGCTATTGTTATATTAGGTTTTGGGCTTGTGATGGTCTATAGTTCAAGCTCAGTTTTTTCGCTTGTTTGGTATAAGGATAGCGCCTATTTTTTAAAACGACAGTTGATCGGTGCAATTTTGGGACTTGGAGCACTCTTTGGTGCTGTTTCTTTTCCTTATGAGAAATATAGGAAGTATATATTCCTCTCTCTTGTTGGCTCTTTGGTTCTACTTGTACTTGTGCTTTTCCCTGGTGTGGGTAAAGTAGTGGGAGGTTCTCGGAGGTGGCTAAGATTTGGCGCTTTTTCCTTTCAACCCTCTGAACTTGCAAGGATTTCACTTATTTTTTATATAGCTGACTATATGGATAGAAAGGGAAAAAGGATACGAAATTTTGTAGAAGGTCTTTTACCAGTCCTTACGATTGTTGGTATGGTATTTCTTCTTATACTTTTGGAACCAGATATGGGCACAGCCCTTTCTGAGGGGGTAATATCTGGTTTTATGATATTAGTAGGAGGGGCAAACCTTTTTCATCTATTTTTATTGGGAACCATCTCTACTCCTGTACTTGCTTGGTTTATATTTAGTGAACCCTATAGGAGAGATAGGATACTTACATTTTTAAACCCATGGAAAGAGCCATTGGGCAGAGGTTTCCATATCATTCAGGCACTCATTGCCTTGGGTTCTGGAGGGCTTTTTGGAGTAGGTTTAGGGGCAAGTAGGCAGAAATTTTTCTATCTCCCTGGTGCGCATACAGATTTTATTTTATCTATTATTGGCGAGGAGTTGGGGTTTTTGGGTATACTATTTTTATTTATTTTATTTTTTGTCCTTATTATTAGGGGAATAAGGGTTTCTCTTTTAGTTCCTGACAGATTTGGATCACTACTTGCCTTTGGCTTAACTACTAAAATTGCCGTAGATTTCTTTATAAATGTAGGGGTAAATGTAAAGGTGTTTCCTGTTACGGGATTGAATCTTCCTCTTGTAAGTTATGGGGGTACATCTTTGCTCCTTACCCTTTTTTCGATAGGGGTACTTTTAAATATTTCAAGATATGTGGAGATCAATAGATGATAAGAGGAATAATTATTGCAGGTGGTACAGGAGGGCATATCTATCCAGGGATCGCAGTAGGTAAAGAGCTTAAAAAAAGATATCCTAATATTGACATACTATTTGTGGGACGCAATAGGGAGATGGAGAGAGATATTTATAAAAAAGAGGGGTTTCCATTTATAGGTATTAATATAAAAAGTGGGGGTATAAAATTTTTTATCGGTTTTGTGGAATCTTTATCTATACTAATTTCATATAAACCACATTTTGTTTTTGGTTTAGGGAGTTATATATCATTTCCTATGATTTTTTGGGCAAATTTGTTTGGAATTCCTACCTTTCTTCAGGAGCAAAATGTGGTACCAGGGGTAGCTACTCGCCTTTTGCAGGGACGTGTGAATAAGGTTTTTTTGGGATATGGAGAATCTTCTTCTTATATAAAGTTTAAAGATCGAATATCAGTTACAGGGAATCCATTAAGATTTAAAGAAGATAACAAATTATACAACCAAAGGAGGGATATACTTGTTTTTGGGGGAAGTTTGGGGGCAAGGAAGATAAGCGAGGCAGTTGTGGGTGTTGTAAAATTTATAAGGGAGAACAAAATTTCCTTTGGCTATAGATTTATCCTTATTACAGGAAAGGATGATTATGAAAGGTTTTTGCCTTATGAAGACAAGAAAATGTTAAGAGTGTATCCATATGTAAATAATATGGAGGAGTTTTATAAGAGGGCTATTTTGGTCATCTCTCGAGCAGGGGCGCTTACTGTATCTGAGATAGGATATTTTGGTTTACCCGCTATTTTGATACCGTATCCTTTAGCAAAAGAAAACCATCAGTACTTTAATGCCTCATTGCTTGTTAAATGTGGTATGGCAATTTTATTGGAAGATAGGAAAATAGAAGTTGATTTATTATGGAAAGAGATTTATAATATTTTAGGAAATAGAAAAAAATTGAAATCTTTAAATCATAAATCATTTAAATTTTTATTTAGGAAATCGAAAGAGAAAATAGCTAAATCCATGATAAAATTTATTAGAGAACAGAAAGGGGACCAATAAATGGATATATCTAAATATATTAATTGGTGTAGGTCGAAGTATACTCATTTTATCGGGATAGGTGGCGCGGGAATGAGTGCCATTGCTGCAGTACTTTTGGAAATGGGCTGTAAGGTAAGCGGATCTGACCTTAAGTTAAATGGACTTGCCAAGAAACTAAAGGATAAAGGCGCAATTATCTGGAAAGGTCATAATGGTTTTAATACAGATATTACCGGTTTGGTTGTAGTTTCTTCGGCTATTCCAGGAAATAACAGAGAACTTATTGAGGCAAAACAGGCAAATATCCCTGTTGTACAGAGGGCAGAGATGCTAAATATCCTCATGAGAGATAAAAAGGGTGTAGTTGTTACAGGTTCACATGGGAAAACCACTACAACTTCTATGATTTCTCTGGTATTTGAAAAAACTGGATTAGACCCAACTGTCCTTATTGGGGGAGAGTTAAATGATATTGGAGGAAATGCAAAATTGGGATATGGAGACTATCTTATTGCAGAAGGGGATGAAAGTGATGGATCTTTTTTAAAGCTTTTCCCTCATATGGCAGTTATTACCAATATAGAGGATGACCACTTAGATTATTATAAAAATTTAGAAAATATAAAAAAGGCATTCTCTGCATTTGTTAAACAGGTTTCCCCAGAAGGTGGAATTGTGGTTTGTAGGGATAGTTATAATATAAGAGAAATAATCAAAAATTATCAAGGAAAGATTGTTACCTATGGAATAGAAGAGAGTGCACATATTTTTGCAAAAATAGATCACCTTTCTGAGTTTAGCTCACTTTCTACCGTATATATAGATGGAAGACCTATTGGAGAATTAAAACTTAATGTGCCAGGGAAACACAATGTATGTAATGCCCTTGCAGCTATCGGAGTGGGTCTAAATATTGGGCTAGAGTTTCGAGATATAGCTAAGGTGCTTGAAGGATTTAGAGGGGCTTCAAGGAGATTTCAGGTATTATATGAAGATGATGATATCCTTGTGGTAGATGATTATGCCCACCATCCTACTGAGATAAAAGCAACTCTCGCAGCTGCAAGGAGGGGTTGGGCCCATAGAGGCAAAAGGGTGATAGCAATTTTTCAACCCCATAGATATACTCGCACCTTTTATCTAAAAGAAAAATTTGCAAACTCATTTGGAGATGCCGATTTTGTATTTCTTACAGAGATATATCCCGCAGGAGAGAAACCTATAAGAGGTGTATCTTCTCGTCTTATCTATGAAGAGATGACGAAAAATGGATATACCAATATAGAATACATACCTAATAAGAAAGAAATTCCTGATAGGGTATTAGAACTTCTTGAACCAGGAGATCTTTTATTATTCATGGGGGCAGGAGATATTTGGGAAGAGGGTATAGAAGTTGCGCATTCAATCAAAGAAGGACTATTTGTTGTCTGATATAAGAGAACTTAAAAAAATAATTAAGGGAGAAGTTTTAGAGGATTTTCCGTTAGCTAATATTACATCTTTTGAAGTAGGGGGAGAGGCAGATATATTTATCTTTCCTCAAGATGAGGAAGATATAATAAACCTTATAGATTTTGCAAAAAGTCTTCAAATACCCCTTACCTTTATTGGAAGGGGAACAAATCTTCTTGTAAGAGATAGAGGTATCAGGGGTATAGTTGTAAGCTTAAAAAAAGGATTAAAAGATTTTAGATTTGAAGGGAAAAGTGTAATTGTAGGTGCTGGAGTTTCTATGCCTTTTTTTTCGAAACTCCTTATGGAACATGGAATATCTGGTTTCGAATTTGCATGGGGGATACCAGGGACAATAGGTGGTGCCACGGTTATGAATGCAGGTGCCTTTGGGGCTACTATATCGGATTATATAGAAGAGGTAATTACTATTACTTATGATGGAAAGAAAAATAGGTATTCAAAAGAAGAATTAGAATTTTCATACAGAGATAGCATATTGAGAAGAAAAAAGGAGATAGTACTTTCTGTGAGGTTCTCTGTGAGAGAAAAAAGTGATCCGAATCTTATTTTTGAGAAAATGAAAGAGATTAGTAGAATAAGGAGAGAGACCCAACCTATAGGGGCGAAAACTGCAGGTTCTATATTCAAAAATCCAAAAGGGTACTATGCTGGAAAACTTATCGAAGATGCAGGGCTTAAAGGAATAAAAATGGGTGGTGCCAGGGTTTCTTGGGTGCATGCAAATTTTATTGAAAATACAGGAAATGCAAGTGCAAAAGACATAGAAGAACTTATTTTATATATTAAGAAAGTTATAAAGGAAAAAACCGGTATAACCCTATTAGAAGAAGTAGAGATAATAGGTTGTAAAGATTGAGTAAAAAAAGACATAAAGATAGCGGTATTAATTGGAAAAAGGTTATATTTTATTATATTATCTTTGGTTTTTTGCTTTATAAAGGTGCTATTTTTCTATTTACTACAGACTATCTTGCTTTAAGAGAGGTAAGTGTTGATGGTTTTAAGGTGCTTTCGCCAAATTACATAGTATCACTTGCTAAACTTAAACCAGGGGTAAATTTGTTGTTATTAGATACATCTAAGATTAGGCAAAATATAAAGAAAAATCCCTGGATAGAGGATGTTACGGTAAAGAAAAGGTTCTTTCACGGGATTTCCATAATAGTAAAAGAGAGGACACCCTTTTGTATTTTAACCAATAGTAAAGAAGGTGTAGTCTTAAATAGTAGATGTATAGTACTTACGAAAAATATTAAAAAGTTTCCTTTTTTAGAAACTGTCGTATATAAAAAAATAGATTTTTCTAAAATTTCTTTGGGAAAAAGGATTGAAAATAGTCTGGTATGTGATACTATATATATTGTCAGAGTATTTAAAGAAAATTTTCCTAATCTTCTCAAAAAGGTAGAGATAATAGAAGAAGGATATATGAGGTTTTACCTAAAAAATGGTCTTACTGTAATTATGGGTGGGTCTAAAGATATAAAAGATAAGAAAAAATTTTTGATATTGAGGAAAATTATAAAAACAAAGGCTAAATATTTAAAAGTATTGGATTTGAGATATAAAAAAGGTATAATAGGAAAATAGGTCTGGGGGAATCGTAATGAGTAAATATGATAAGATAGTAGGAATTGACCTTGGTACTTCAAAGACAAGTGTGGCTATAGCCGAGTTAGTGGATGAGCAAAATATTGAGTTGATAGGTGCTGCTACAACTGATTCTAAAGGTATCAATGCAGGGATTATTGTAAATATTGATGAGGCTACAGATACCATAATAGATGCCGTTGATAAGGCCATAGATATGGCAGGAAAGGTAAGGATAAGAGATGTTATCATAAATGTCTCTGGAAAGCATATCAAGTCTTTTGATAGTAATGCTACTGTTAATATATCACGGGGAAGAGGGTCTATAATTACTGAGGCAGATGTAAAAAGGGTTATCGATGCTGCAAGGGTAAATGCGGCATCTGGAGGAGAAGAAGAGATTATACATGTTCTTCCCCGAAATTTTATTGTAGATAGTGAAAGTGGTATTCAGAATCCAGTAAATATGTCAGGGACAAAATTGGAAGTAGATGCACTAATAGTTACAAGTAACCCCACTTCTATAAGAAATTTAAGAACTGCTTTTGATAATGCAGACCTTTTCGTAAGCGATATGGTGGTAAATGCCCTTGCCGCTGGTGAGGCTACACTATCTCTTGCAGAGAAAGAGCAAGGTACTGCTATTTTGGACATAGGTAGTGGTACCATAGATGTAGGGGTATTTAGCGATGGAAGTCTTGTCTATACCCGTGTGATTCCAGGAGGGTCAAGGTATATTACAAATGATATATCTATAGGTTTTAAGCTTTCCTTTACCGATGCGGAGAAATTAAAGATTGCACATGGAAATGCACTACCGGAATTTATAGACAAAAATGCTACCGTAAAGGTAGATGTGGCCGGAGTTCAACAGAGGGAGATAAGTGTTTATGAACTCAGTCGTGTGATAGAGGCAAGGGCGGTAGAACTTCTCTCTTTGGCAAAAAGGGCCCTTGAAAAATCTGGATATCTAAGATATATAAGAAATGGCGGTGTGGTGCTTACTGGTGGATTTTCCCTCTTAAAAGGTGTAGATAAGGTGGCAGAGAGGGTTTTTGAGACAAATGTAAGGATAGGATTTCCAAACTATACGGGGGCCCTGTTTGAAATGATAAATAGCCCTATTCATTCTACCCTTATGGGACTTTTGCTTTATGGATTTAAAAATATGGAAGAGAGAGAATTAAGATATAGAGGTCCATTTGATAAGATAGTAGAGATGGTGAAAAAAATATTTGGGGATATATTTTAAGCTTTTAAAGTAAGGAGGTTGTCATGTATAGGGGTATATCTGAGGAGTTGGATATCCATGCGGATATTAGAGTGATTGGAGTTGGTGGTGGAGGATGTAATGCAGTAAATAGGATGATCGAGGCAGGGCTTAAAGGGGTAAAGTTTGTTGCAGTAAATACAGATGCACAGGCCCTATTAGAATCCAATGCAGAAAATAAGCTTCAAATAGGGAACAAATTGACAAAAGGCCTTGGTGCAGGCTCTGACCCTGAGGTAGGAAAAAAGGCTGCCGAAGAGGATAGGGAAAAGTTAAAAAAACTTGTAGAAGGGGCTGATATGGTATTTATTACTGCAGGTATGGGTGGTGGTACGGGAACAGGTGCTGCACCTGTGATAGCAGAGATTGCAAAAGAGGCTGAGGCCCTTACTATAGCTGTGGTAACAAGACCTTTTCTTTTTGAAGGTGCAAAGAGAGGAGAGATTGCAGAGAGAGGGATTAGGGATTTAAGAAACAAGGTAGATGCACTTATCGTAGTACCAAATCAGAGGCTCATCGAAATAAATGATAACAAGCTTTCCATTGATGAGGCCTTTAGACTTGCTGATGAGGTACTTCTAAATGGTGTCCAGGGCATATCTGATCTTATAACATTGAAAGGTGTAATAAATCTTGACTTTGCAGATGTGAAAACTATAATGAAAAATGCGGGAACAGCCCTTATGGGTATAGGTACCGGAAGCGGTGAGAGTAGGGCCGTCAAGGCTGCTTCCAATGCTATAAGTTCAAAGCTTTTAGAGACATCTATAAAAGGTGCAAAGAGAGTACTTATGAATTTTGTAGCATCAAGAGACTTAAGGATGGATGAGGTAAATGAGGCAGCAGAGTATGTGCGTAAAGAGACATCGCCTGATTCTCATATTATTTGGGGATTCAGATATGATGATAACCTAAAAGATGAGGTAAGGATTACGGTTATTGCAACAGGTTTCGAAGATAGTGAATATCAAGAAGAGCTTTCTGATATAGAAGAGGTGGGAATAGAGGCCGAGGAAGGTGGTAATGGTTCTTCTCCCCGTTATAGGAGAAAGAGTGTAGTCTCTAGGGAAGATGATCTGGATGATTTAAGACCATCAGAGGCACCACTTTATGTGCCAGGTGGAATAAAGAGATAAGGAGATGGGGTTTTTATGATAAGGAATGTTTCCTTATCTGATCCCTATATGTATTATAGGCTTGACCCGGGAGAGGTAGGGCCAACTTTGCCTGTAAAGGCACGAGAGAGTGTTATGCATGTGGCCTCACATGAAGCTGCCAATCTTGCTCGGATGAAGTATGATGCATGGAGCAAGGGCGGAATTGTGGTCTATGAACACCTTCATTTAAACTATACAAGAAGGGGTAGTTTTATAGCAGCTTCATCTGGATACTCAGAGGTAAAGGTAATCTATCCTGGCAAAAAGGGAGTAGCACCTCCCCTTTATCCGAATCATTACGGAATAATAGATACTGAAGACGAAAATAATAAAAATGATGTTTCAGAAGGTACTTATAAAGATAATAAAGACCTTACTAAATATATAAAAGACCTAAAGATAGACAAAGACCTCAAAGAGGTAGAACAAGAGATAGATACAACCTTAAGTAAGGTAGAAAATAATGTTTCTGACCCAAGGGTAAAAGAGGCTATAAAGGCATACAAGGCCATGATTAGCCTGGCTAAGGAATTGAAAAATAGCCCCTCGGGGAAAAAACTTGCAGAAAGTATAGTCTCATCTGTAAAAAACCAGGTGAGAAATAGTATTAATGTATTGACATAGATATAGGGTTTATATAAAATAATGAAAGTTAACTCCCACCGCATATGCGGTGGTTATTTTTTATATAAAAGGGGGTTATTCCATGACAGAACCTACTATGGATAAAGTTTATAATCCGAAAAGTGTAGAAGATAAGTGGTATAAATTTTGGGAGGAGAATAATCTCTTTAGGGCCAAGGTAAGAAAAGACAAAAAACCCTTTTCTATCGTTATACCTCCCCCGAATGTTACAGGTTCTCTTCATATAGGGCATGCCCTTGTGAATACACTTCAAGATGTAATAGTAAGATTCAAGAGGATGCAAGGATATGAAACACTCTGGCTTCCTGGGACAGACCATGCAGGTATTGCTACTCAAAATGTGGTAGAAAGAGAGATAGCAAAAGAAGGTCTTACAAGACATGATCTTGGAAGAGAAGAGTTTATAAAACGTGTATGGGAATGGAAGGAAAAGTACGGAAATAATATCATAAACCAACTTAAGAAATTAGGGGCATCCTGTGATTGGTCAAGGGAGAGATTTACTCTTGATGAAAAACTTTCCCGTGCCGTAAGAGAGGTATTTGTTACCCTGTATAATGAGGGACTTATATATAAGGATGACTATATTATAAATTGGTGTCCAAGGTGTCAAACCGCACTTTCTGATCTTGAAGTAGAGCATAAAGAAGTCCACGGGAAACTTTACTATATAAAGTATCCTGTAAAGGGAGAGGATGACTATCTTGTAATTGCTACTACAAGACCTGAGACCATGTTAGGAGATGTGGCAGTTGCCATAAATCCAAATGATGAACGTTACAAAAAATATAAGGGAAAAACAGTAATATTGCCTATCGTGGAAAGGGAAATCCCCATTATAGAAGATGAGTATGTAGATATGGAGTTTGGTACAGGGGCACTTAAGATTACCCCATATCATGACCCAAATGACTATGAGGTGGCAAAAAGACATAATTTACCAGGTATAAATATCTTTAATATAGATGCAACTATAAATGAAAATGGGGGAAAGTATAAGGGCCTTACACGAGAAGAGGCAAGAGAAAAGATTGTAGAGGAACTCAAAGAAAAGGGTTTACTTGTAAAGATAGAAGACCATGTGCATAGTGTAGGTCATTGTTATAGGTGTCATACAGCAATAGAGCCATATCTATCTTCTCAGTGGTTTGTAAAGATAAAACCCCTTGCAGAGCCTGCAATAGAGGCTGTTAGGGATGAGAGGATTACCTTTACACCAAAAAGATGGGAAAAGATTTATTTTAATTGGATGGAAAACATAAGGGATTGGTGTATCTCCCGTCAGATTTGGTGGGGGCATAGGATTCCCGTATGGTATTGTAATGATTGTGGTAAATATTCTGCAAGTGTAGAAGATCTACATGTATGCCCCAAGTGTGGAAGTTCTAATATATCTCAAGAGGAAGATGTATTAGATACATGGTTTAGTTCTGCACTTTGGCCATTTTCCACATTAGGTTGGCCCGAGGAGACAGAAGACCTAAAATATTTCTATCCTACCTCTTTGCTTGTCACAGGATTTGATATTATATTTTTCTGGGTTGCAAGGATGATTATGATGGGGCTTAAATTTATGGGGGATGTCCCCTTTAGAAAGGTTTTTGTAAATCCCTTGGTAGGTGATGAAGAAGGGAAAAAGATGAGTAAAACCAAGGGAAATGTGGTAGACCCCCTTGTGATTATAGAAAAGTATGGTGCAGATGCCCTAAGATATACCCTTGCATCTCTTACTACAGATGTAAATTATATAAAACTTTCTGAGACAAAGATTGAGGCAGCAAGAAACTTTGCAAACAAGATTTGGAATGCATCAAGATTTATAATAACAAATTTAGGTGAATTTTCACCAGATGAGTATAATATAGAAGAGTTTAATCTTACTCTTTCTGATAGATGGATTTTAAGTAGGACAAATAGGGTAATAAAAGAAGTAACAGAAGGGCTTGAAAAATTTAACTATTCAGAGGCTGCAAGTACCCTTTATGATTTCTTCTGGAGAGAGTTTTGTGATTGGTATATAGAAATCTCCAAGGTAGATCTATATGGGGACAATGATAGGGCAAAGCAGAAAACAAAAAAGATCCTCCATTATGTCCTCGAGACATTCCTAAAGCTTATCCACCCTTATATGCCATTTATTACGGAAGAGATTTGGCAAAGACTTCCACATAAGGGTAGAAGTATTATGGTATCTGATTGGCCTATATATGATGAGAAGTTTTTTGATAAAAGGGCAGAAAATGCAATGAATAAGGTTCAGGAACTTGTAAGGATAGTTCGTAATCTTAAGGCAGAGATGAATATTCCTATAAACAAAAGAACAGATATTATAATAAATGTGGTATCAGATGAGGAGGCACTTTCTCTTATAAAAGAAAGCCTCTCATATCTTGAGCTTGCAAAAGTAGGAGATGCCAAGATAACTTATAAAAATGCAGAAAGACCGAAGCTTTCATCTATTGGTGTAACTAAAGATGCAGAGATTTATATGCCCCTTGAGGGTTTAATAGATATAGAAAGAGAGAGGGAACGACTTAAGAAGGACCTTGTTAAGGTAGAAAAAGAGCTCGAACGTACAAGTAAAAAACTGAACAATCCCAATTTTGTTAATCGTGCAAAACCAGAAATTGTAGAAAAAGAAAGGGGAATTTATAGAGAACTCAATGATAAAAAGAAGAGAATCACAGAGATATTAAGGTTTTTAGAGGCTGAGGGATAGGTGAATTACAAAGAGGCAGTTTCATATCTTAATAGTTTCTCTCGTTTTGGTTCTCGTCCAGGTCTTACTACTATACAATATTTGTTGTATCTTATGGGGAATCCGGAGAGGAGACTCAGGGTAATCCATATAGCAGGTACCAATGGAAAAGGGTCTACCTCTTCCATGCTTGCAAAAGGCTTGGCTAATATAGGGTATAAGGTGGGTCTATACACTTCTCCCCACCTTTTTTCTATTAGAGAGAGAATAAAAATAAATGGTATTGATATTACAGAGGAAGAATTTACCGCTCTTGTGGAGGAGGTTATACCATATGTAGAAAGGGTCTCGAGAAAGAATGGATGTTTTCATCCAACTTTTTTTGAGACCCTTACAGCTATGGCATTTTGGTATTTTGCAGAAAAAAAGGTGGATATCTCCATAGTTGAAACAGGTATGGGTGGCCGATTTGATGCAACAAATGTTACATATCCCTTAATCTCTTTGATAACACATATTGCAAGAGACCATACAAATTTTTTGGGTTGGGAGATAGAAAAAATAGCAGAGGAGAAGTGTGGTATCATAAAAGGTGGAATACCTGTAGTAAGTGGTATCCAAAGCGAAAATGTAAAAAAGGTTATAGAAAATTTTTCTTCATATAAGGGTTCTCCATTTTATATCTTAAACAATAAGGTTTCACATATTTCTCTGACAGAAAATGGTACTGACTTTGTATATAAAGATGAAGAAGGGATAAATTATAATGTAAGTATCCCCCTTATAGGCTATCATCAGGCAGAAAATGCAGCACTTTCTATTTATGCATCAGAGGTATTGAAAAAACATTGGGACTATGATTTCTCCATTTCTCAGTTTATAAAAGGTTTAAGAGGTGTAAAGTGGCCAGGTAGATTTCAGATAGCCTCAAAGAGACCTTACATCATTTTAGATGGTGCACATAATCTCGATGGTACAAAGAGACTTGTTGAGACCTTAAAAAGCCTCTTTCCAAATAAGAAAATCACCATTGTTTCAGGTATTTTGAAAGATAAAGAGTACAAAGAGATGGCAAAACTTCTTGCCCCTCTTGCGAAAAAGATTATAGTTACTACCCCTGAAAGTGAAAGGGCATTATCTCCTTCTGTGTTAAAAGAGGTATTTTCTCTCTATACAGATGTGCCTATTGAGGTTATTTTAAATCCCATAGAGGCCCTTAAATATGCAAAAAAGGATCTTTCCCCCCATGATATTCTTCTTGTAACAGGCTCACTTTACCTTATAGGAAAGGTGGGAAGCCTTCTTTTGAAAAATGAAAAAAAGTGAGCAGTATATACTATTTGGAATAGGGGTAATTATCATTTTTTTGGGCATATTTTCATTTCTATACATGGAAAGAAGGCTCTCTCCTTCTTTCCATGTAAAACCTTCTAATTCTCCTACATCCATTTCTTATATCATAATTCATGTAGCAGGAGATGTAAAAAGACCTGGGGTATACAGGTTACCAATAGGTGCACGGGTATATGAGGCGATTGATAGGGCAGGGGGGAGCTTACCTGATGCAGATATGGATAGTCTAAATCTTGCAAGGGTTTTAAAGGATGGAGAGAAGATATTTGTCCCCAAAAGGGCTTTAGCTCAAACATCTTTAAAATCAGCAGATAACAGGTTGGATATAAATACAATGGATAAAGAATCGCTTATGAGATTCCCTGGTATAGGTGAGAAGCTTGCAGAGAGGATTATAAAATACAGAGAGGCTCATGGTCCATTTAGAGACATAGATGAACTTAAAAATGTATCTGGCATAGGTGATAAAAAATTAAAAAATATAAAAGATTATCTGAATTCTTCCCAGAAAAAATAAAAAGACCCCTATTTGCTATTACCTTTTTTTATCTTTTGGGTATATTTATGTCCTATCTTTATCTTTCTTATTTACCCAAATTTATATTTTATATAACTATTTCCCTTTCTTTTTTACTATTTTTATCTTTAACCAAAAAATATGGTCTTTTCACTTTATCTTTATATCTTCTTTTTCTTTTTATAGGTATTTTTAATTTTACCTATCGTGATAATATACTGCCTTCTAAGTTTGTATCCCTTTACGATGGGAAGAGTGTAAACCTTGAGGGTAGGGTGGGGGATATAAATAGTGGCGAAAATTTAAGGTTTATACTGAAATCTTTTCCCTCTGTACTTATAAAGACAAAGGGAAAGACAGATATAAAAAAAGGGAATACTGTGAGTATCTCACACATCAGGTTACACCGTATAGATGAAAAATATCCCCCATATATAAGAAGGTATTACAAAAGAAAGGGTATATATTTCTATGCATGGATAAAACCAGGAGGTATAAAAACCATAAAGGTTTCTCCTTTTAATCTTTTATACAAAATAAGGGACAGAATCAGGACCTTATTTAGAGAAGCCCCGATACTTGGGGCACTTGTACTGGGAAGGGAAATGGATATATCAGAGGGTCTAAAAAGGGACTTTATTCAGGCAGGCATAATCCATCTCTTTGCTGTATCTGGGCTCCATTTTGGGGTCATATTTATCTTTCTTCTCTTTATAACCTCTTTCTTTTTTAGAAAAAGGACGGGAGCAGTCCTTTCCTTTCTAATTTTATCCTTTTATTTTTTTGTAGTAGGCATACACCCCTCTGTAGTTAGGGCATATATAATGATTTCCCTGTATGTATCTGCTGTTATATTGTATAGAGATTATGATCTTTTATCTGCACTTTCCTTTTCAGCTTTAGTTATTCTTATCTTAAATCCCTTAGAGATAGAAGATCCAGGATTTTTGCTCTCTTTTTCTTCTGTGTTTGGAATCTATCTTTTTGATAAGATGGTAGACAAAGAATCCCTTATAAAACCATTTTACATCATGGCCCTTACTATCTGGATTTGGATGTTGAATTTACCTATAATTATTAATTTTTTCCACAGGGTTCCTCTTTTTTCTATACTATTTACTCCATTTTTAGGGGTTTTCGCATCTTTTTTTATTCCTTTTTCATTTTTTATATCTTTTGTAAGCCTTATATCTTCCCATATTTCTTTATTTTTAATTTCAGTTATAAAGCCTGTTTTGGCACTATATGAAACTACTGTCCATCTTGTAGCACATTTTCCACTTTCTTCTCTTATCTTTCCATCTCTTTCTTTTTATAAAATAGTATTTTGGTATATATTTTTAGCTATGTTATTCTTTTTTATAAAAGAGAAGAGGTATAAGAAGGCTTTATTGTCCATATTTATCCTCTTTCTTGTATTATTTGTCTTTCTTTTTTATCCCCTACCCCTTGGAATCCATTTTATCTCTGTAGGTGAAGGTGATGCCATTTTTATAAACTATCCCCATGGTGTCAATATTTTGATAGATGGAGGAAATATATATAGTGGGAATAGGGTTGTAAACTATCTTAAGAAAAATGGAGTTAATATCTTGGATGCCATATTTATTACTCATCCTGATATAGACCACTGGGGAGGCCTTAAGGATGTACTTTCTGAGTTTAAGGTAAATAGGGTATTTATAAATGGACAAACAACCAAAGATAGAGGCTATAATGAACTTTTGAATTCTATTTTGGCAAAAGGCATACTACTGGAGAGTGTAAAACAGGGAGATAAGTTTTATGTAGGAGATAACCTCTCTATAACTATTCTCTCTCCTCCGGGTAAAGGATTTTTTGAAAAAGATAATAACAATTCTATAGTATTAGGCTTAAGGTATGGTAGTTTTTCTGCGATTTTTACAGGAGATCTTGAAGCAGAAGGGGAATACTATCTTGTAAATAAGAAACTTCTTGCCCATTATGATGTATTAAAGGTCTCTCACCATGGAAGTAAGAGCTCTACCACCCCTTTATTTTTAGATGCTATTTCACCCTCTTGTGCAATTATCTCTGTTGGGAAAAATAGGTATGGACATCCTTCCAAAAAGGTTGTAAAATTATTAAAAATATATGGGGTAAAGGTCTATAGAACAGATATAGATGGGGATATTAAAGTTTTATCCTATGGTAGAGGATGGAAAGTCATTACTTCTAAAGGAGAAAGGACGATAAGTTATGAATTATCAACAAGCTATTAGTTATTTAAGAAAAAATAGGATCTTTCCTATCTATCTTTTGGTAGGAAAGGAGATCCTTCTTAAGGAACATTTTTTAAAAATGCTCCTTAAACTCGTATTTAACAATAAGGTCTCATCTATGAATTACAAAATAATATACGGATCAGATATGGATACCAGTATCCTTTCTAATTTTTTACATACAGGGTCTCTCTTTGGAGGAAGAAAGGTTTGTGTTATAAAGAACTATAGGGAGATTAAAGCCAAAGAGAGGAAAAAATTTAATAATTTTGTAGGGGATTTCCTCTCCCAAGATACAAAAAATATCCTTATTATAATGAATGATGAAGAAATGGGAAAAGACCCTATTCTAAATCTTATAAAAAAGAAAGGGATAATCGTTAGGTTTGATATACCCGAATTTAATACCCTTGTTAATTGGGTAAAAAATGCTATAGAGGGAAAGGGTAAAAAAATTGAAGAAGATGCTATCTATCTTCTTCTTTCACACAGTGGAGATGAACTTATGAGTATAAAAAATGAGATAGATAAATTGATTACATATGCAGAAGGAGAAGAGTATATTACTATAGATATGGTGGCAAAACTTTTGGGCCTTAAAAAGGGTGTAACTATATTTGACTTCCTATCTGCTTTTCGAAAAAGAGAGACAACTAAAGCCCTTTTGATTTTGAATGAACTGTCCTTTGTAGAACCCCTTCCAAAGATACTTTTCAGTCTAGAGGGTGAGATAAAAAAATTGGTAGGACTTAAAATATATATGGAAGAGGGTATGGATTATAATACCTTAAAAAGAAAGATGGGCATTTCTCCTCATCTTTTAAATGAGATGATAGCCCATCTTCCTCAATTTTCCAAAGAAGAACTCTTTTCTATGTTAAAAGAGTTATATAAGGTTAACTTGATCTTAAGAGAAAATTACTCTTTAGGGATACTACCCCTTGAAAATTTTGTAAAGAAAACTATAAGGACTCAGAGGCCTCAGTAGTTTCTGATTTTGCAAAGGCTGTTCTAAACCTTTTCATAAGTCTTGATTTCTTTCTTGCTGCTTCGTTTCTGTGCCAGATCCCTTTGCTTACAGCTTTATCCATCTCTCGTATAGCAATAAGGAGGTTTTTCTCTGCAAGCTCTTTATTTTTTTCATCAATTGCTATCCATACCTTTTTTCTAAATGTTTTTATCTTACTCTCCACAGACTTATTTCTTAACCTTCTCTTTTCCGATTGCCTCATTGCTTTAATCGCCGCTTTTTTGTTAGCCAATTTTTTCTACCCCTTTCCTTTAGTAATTTTATTTATAAAATAAAAAAATGCCGAAGGCCGGAGTCGAACCGGCACGGGCTCAACGCCCGCTGGATTTTGAGTCCAGTGCGTCTGCCAATTTCGCCACTTCGGCAATTAATTTTTAGGCATATAAATTATACGCAATTTATTATATTTTGTCAATAGGTCTTTTCTCTTTACCATTTTTATTTTTCACATAGATTCATATTCCTTCATAAACATATGGGTATTTCTTTTTGATAATACAAAAAGCCCCTCTGTATTCTCAAAAGTATGGGATGGATATTTATATGGTTTTTCATAAGTTCTGTAAAAAGTTTATAAAAAATAGGATCAATTTCTCTATTTGGGGAAAAACATCTTACATCTGGCCTTAGTACTAAAAATATTAAGGCTACATTTTTACCTTCTTTCTTTAAAGATATTAAGTTTTTTATATGTTTTTGACCTCTTTTAGTTGGTGCATCGGGAAATAATGCGATATTTCCTTTTTTTAATGTGCAGCCCTTTACTTCTATCCAAATCTCTTTGGACTTAGTTTGAACAAGAAAATCCAAACGGCCATTTTTTACCTTTGGTTCGGGTTTTATAATTTCGATATCCTTTATATATGTAATAAAACCTCTTTCTAATAGTGTTTTTGCGATTTTGCTATGGTATCCAGAATGTGTAAGTATCCAATGGCCCCTATCGGCTGCTTGAACTATATCCCACTTTGTTTTTCTTGACGGATAGTCTTTTCTCTCAAGTTTTACTCTGTTTCCAGGGTATAGAAGGTCGGGGAGTCTTCCTGAATCATGGATATGGACAAATACTTTCTTTTCTTTCTGGGGGATATCTATATCTACTATGCCTAAAAATCTATTTTTTCGCTCAATTAAGGTACCTTCTCCATCTTCTGGAAGCCTGAGAATAGGAAGGTTCATAAGTTAAGTCTTTCTTTTATCTTTCGTGCTATGTCCACTGCATTTTTTGTATCCCCATGAATACATATCGTATCAAAAGTTACTCGTATTTTGGTACCAGATATAGATTCTATCTCTTTTCGAGTTGCCATGATGTACACCCTTTCTGCAATCTTTTCAGGATCGGTAATTACGGCCTCTTTTTCTGTACGGGGGATGAGTGTACCATCATCTTTGTAATTTCTATCTGCAAAGACCTCTTCTTTTACATTAAGACCCATATCTTTCCATACCTTTATGGCCAAACTATTGGAAAGACCTACAATAGAGAGGTCCCTATTGAATAAAAGTATTGCTTTTCCGATTGCCTCTGCAACTTCTCTATTTTTTGTTGCATCATTGTATAGGGCACCATGAGGTTTCACATGGGAAAGTTTAACACCTTCTACCTTTAAAAACCCCGATAGTGCACCTAACTGATATATAATGAAATTGGTTATCTCCTTCGGTTTCATCTTTAGGCTTCTTCTTCCGAAACCTTGAAGATCAGGGTATGAAGGGTGGGCTCCTATGTTGACATTATACTTTTTGGCAAGGGCTACTGTCTTTCTCATTACCATAGGGTCTCCACCATGTGCACCACATGCTATATTGCAAGATGTGATATATTTTATAAGTTCTTCATCATTTCCTATTTGGTAATTGCCGAAACTCTCTCCCATATCAGCATTTATATCAATCCTTATTTTGTCCATTTTCCTTTTCAACCTCTTTTTTTAGTTCTTCTATTTCTCTTTGAAGCCTCTCATATTCTTCCATCTTTCTTTTTAAAAAATGGTATGTAAGCCTTGCCTTCTCTTCCATCCCCTTTGGGGTAAGTATGTATCTATAGACTTTTTTGTTGGGATTTTTCCTGAATCTCTCCATCTTTACAAGGCCTTTTTTTACAAGTTCTTTTACAAGATAGTTCATCATTCCGAGGCTTATATTAAACTTTTTGGATAGTTTTCTCTGAGAGATTTCCGGCTCTTCTTCAAATGTTTTAAGTACTTTATAACTTAGCTCTTCCTTTTTCATAACTTCCTCTTTTAAGCTTGGAATTTGCCTAAAATTATAACACGGATTAACAAAAAGGTCAATTTACATATTTTTACACTTCTATAACTTAAAATGTGGTATAATTTATATATAAAAAATGGAGAAAGGAGATGAGGTGGCTATGAAAAGGAGGGTTTTAGTTTTTTCTTTGGTATTTTTGCTTATTTTTTCCTCACTTGCCTTGGCAAAGGCATTTAGAGTAACATCAGAGGACCAACTATTTAAGGGACCCGAAGTTTCCGGAAAAGTGGGAGATTACATACTTGATAATGGAAAGGTAGCATTTTTGATTGGCGATCTTGGAAATTTTCACGGTTATATGCAGTCAGGGGGTAATGTACTTGATGCTATTTACAAAGGGGGTAAAGACGAGTTTGATGAGGTTCATACCTATTTTGGATGGCCAAAACAGGCAATTTATGAAAGTATTAATATCGTAAGTAAAGGTGAAAATGGTAAACCTTCCATTTTAGAACTCAAAGGACACCATTCTGATATCCCTGGTATCAAGATAAAAACAAGATACATACTTGAATCTGATAAAGATTATCTAAAAATGGTAACTACACTAACCAATGAATCTGGAAAAGATATTGAAAAAATCATATTGGGTGATGCTGCATTTTTTGGATATGCAAGGACCTTTACCTTTGGCCTTGGTTACAAGGTAAACAAGATTGATACTGTTTTACTTGGTGCACAGGGAGATCAGATAGCATATGGATTTTCTACAACTCAACGTGATGAAAATGGTAATATGAGGAAGATTCATATATCATACATATTTTCTGATCCAGAGATAATGACTGTTCCCCTAAAGGTTGGAGAGAGTGTTACATATGAAAGACTCTTCTTTGTAGATAGAGATTTAGCAAGTGTGCTTAAAGATATATTTAATGCAAGGGGAGAGAAATATACTATAGTTTGCGGGAAGGCTCAAAGGGCAGACGGAACACCTATTAGGAATGCAAAAGTAAATATATATAGTGATAATGGCACGCTCTATATAGTTGCCTATACAGATGATAAGGGCAATTTTGAATTTCCTGCAGAAAAGGGTAAATATACTGTAAAGGTAGATATAGAGGGTATGATAACTGCCTCTGCTCCTTCTATAGAGGTAGATGGCACAAAAGATAGAATGAAAATTGGCGAATCTGTTATTGGAAAATATGTAACAGAGAACAAACTCTTATGGGGACCATATCTTTCAGATGTTACAACCAATAGTGTGTATATAAATTGGAAAACCTTGGTACCTGCCAAGGGTGAAGTCCTGATAGATGGAAAGGTGTTTAAGGACGATAAAGTAGCTCAACTTCATCATCTTAAAATTTCAGGCCTCGAAGAGGGTAAGAAGTATACCTATAAGTTAAAAATTGAAGATGGAGAAGCAAAGGGGCTTGAATCAGAAGAGCATTCCTTTGTTACTTCCAAGAAGAATATAAAAGAATTCAGATTTGTAGTTTATGCAGATACAAGAACTTACAATAAGCGCCATAGACTTGTGGCAGATAAGATTGCAGGGGAACATCCTTCATTTGTGGTTCATGTTGGAGACCTCGTTATGGATGGAAGGGTAAAGAGTGATTGGAATGGCTTCTTCTGGGCAATTAAAAATCTTGCCGCAAGTGCACCATTTTACCCTGTTCTTGGAAACCATGAATACAATTCTCTTTACTACTTTAACTCTTTTGTAACACCTAAAGGTGGTGGAGAATATGGAGAGCAGTATTATTCTTTCGATTATGGGCCTGTACATTTTATAGTACTTGATGCAGATATACTCCTTATGCAAAAAGATGTAAAGGGAATGGAAGAAGAAACAAAGTGGTTGGAGAAAGATTTAGAGGCACATAAAGATGCAAAGTGGAAATTTGTATTCTTCCATGAGCCCTTCTGGACAAACTGTACAGAATATGGTGCTGTTCCAGAGAGTCCAACTGTTAAATATTGGAAACCACTATTTGAAAAATATGGTGTAGATATAGTATTTAATAGTCATCACCATCTCTATGAGAGATTTGAAGATTATAAGGTACAGTATGTAACTACAGGTGGTGGAGGTGCACCGCTTTATTTGCATCTTAAAAAGCCGGAAGATAGATATCCATTTACAGTAGTAGATTCTGTAGGATATCATCACTATGTATTGGTAGATGTAACACCAAATCAGGTAAAGGTTCTTGTAAAAGGGGTAGCAAAACAGACTGACAAGAAAAAAGAGGATGCTTTTGTTCCAGAAGAGAAGATACTTGACAGCTTTAAGTTAAATAAGTTTTAAGTTTTAGATGAGAGGGGATTCTTCCCCTCTCTTTGATCTAGGCCTTCCTTTCTTTAGATTTCTTCTTGACATATACTCTATTTAAATGGTAAAATATCCCAAATTTCTTTTTCATGCCACAAAAAGGAGGCCAAAATGCATTGGGAAGGAGTACTTAGAGCATATAGAGAGTTTTTACCTATAACAGATAAAACACCACTTATTACACTTCTTGAAGGAAATACACCACTTGTAAAATCTCTATATATAAGTGAACTTGTAGGGGCAGAAGTGTATCTTAAGTATGAGGGTTTGAATCCTACAGGTTCGTTTAAAGATAGGGGAATGGTTATGGCTGTAGCAAAGGCCATGGAAGATGGGGCACAAGCAGTTATGTGTGCATCTACAGGAAATACATCTGCATCTGCGTCTGCATATGCTGCAAGGTATGACCTTACATCCATTGTGGTAGTGCCTCGAGGAAATATAGCCCTTGGAAAGCTTGCACAAGCCCTTATCCATGGGGCTAAAGTATTGTCAATAAATGGTAATTTTGATGATGCCTTAAATATTGTAAGAGAGGTTACCTCAAACTATAAAGTAGCACTTGTAAATTCTATAAATCCTTATAGGATAGAAGGGCAAAAGACCGCATCTATTGAGATAATAAGACAGCTTTCCGGGATAGTCCCTGATTATCTTGCCCTTCCTGTAGGAAATGCAGGTAATATAACAGCATACTGGAAAGGATTTAAAGAGTATAAAGAAAGGGGCTATGTAGATAGTTTACCTAAGATGCTTGGATTTCAGGCAGAAGGGGCATCACCTATTGTAAAAGGACATGTGGTAAAAGACCCAAAAACCATTGCAACAGCCATAAAGATAGGAAATCCTGCAAGTTGGAAGTATGCAGAGGCAGCCCGTGATGAATCGGGTGGTCTTATAGATAGTGTTACAGATGAAGAAATCATATCGGCCTATAAGCTTCTTGCACAAAAAGAGGGGGTATTTGTAGAGCCTGCATCTGCTGCGAGTATAGCAGGCGTTCTGAAACTTTCTAAACAGGGATTTTTCAAAAAGGGTGATAGGGTTGTGTGTGTACTTACAGGCCATGGGCTAAAAGACCCTGATCTTTCCATAAGAGAATCAGAAAAACCCATAGAGGTTGATGTGAATCTTGAGCAGATTGTAAATATCTTAGGACTTGAAAAGAGATGATTAGGATAAGTATACCTGCAACATGTGCAAATATAGGACCTGGATTTGATGTATTTGGGATGGCTCTTGAATTTTCTAACTCTATAGAAATAGAGAAAAGTACACAATTTTCCATCTTTATAGAGGGAGAGGGAAAGGGAGTACTCCCTGAAACAGAAGAAAACTTAGCTATAAAAGCCTTAAGAACTATATATAAGGGAGATCTTAATCAATTTTCTATAAGATTTAAAAACAAGATTCCCCTTGCTCGAGGCCTTGGAAGTAGTGCGACAGCTATAGTAGGAGGACTTGTTGCGGGAAATTTACTCTCAGGTGAGCCTTATTCAGAGGAGGAACTCCTCAAGATGGCTATAGAAATAGAGGGTCATCCTGATAATGTAACCCCTGCTATGTTGGGAGGGTTTACCATTTCATACAAAGTAGAGAATGCTTTTAGAAGTGTAAAAATTATTCCTCCTGAGTTTTATGTGTATCTTATTATTCCAGGTTATAAACTTGAGACGGAAAGGATGAGAAGTGTCTTACCAGATACTTATAAAAGAGAAGATATAATTTACAATGTGGCACGGGCTTCTCTTGTTGTTACTGCATTTTTAAATGGAGATATTTCGCTTTTGAAAGAGGCCATATCTGACCGTATCCATGAACCGTATCGAGGCAAGTTTATAAAGGGTTATTTTGAACTTAGAGATCTTCTTTTAAGAGATGGAAGTGGTGTATGTGCCATAAGTGGTTCAGGCCCTACTATATCTTGTTTTTCCGAAAGAGATGACCTTGATAAAAAACTTACACAGTATATGGAGGATTTAGAAATTTCAGGAAAATTAATAAAAACAAGACCCTCACTTGAGGGTGTTAAGATAGAATCTGCATAGTCAGGAGGTGGAAGGTTGGCACTTATTGTACAAAAGTATGGTGGTACATCTGTAGGGAGCATTGAGCGTATAAAAGAGGTAGCTGAAAAAATTGCAAAAAGGGTAAGTGAGGGAAATAAACTGGCCGTAGTTGTATCTGCAATGGGAAAAACAACAGATGAACTTTTGGATATGGCGTACAAAATAAATCCTACCCCTAAAAAAAGAGAACTTGATATGCTTTTATCAACAGGAGAGCAGATCTCCATTTCTCTTATGGCAATGGCCCTTCAAGCCCTAGGTCTTACTGCATATGCATTTACAGGGGCACAGGCAGGTATAATAACTAATAAGATCCATTCTCGTGCAAGGATTTCAAAGGTGGAATCCAAAAGAGTAAAAGAGGTATTGGATAGGGGAGAAGTAGCTATTGTTGCAGGCTTTCAAGGTATAACAGAGGATGAAGATATCACTACACTTGGAAGAGGGGGTTCTGATATAAGTGCTGTAGCCCTTGCAGCATCATTGGGGGCAGATGTGTGTGAGATCTATACAGATGTAGAAGGTGTATTTACAGCAGATCCAAGAATAGTGAAAGATGCCCGTCTTATAAAGAGAATTTCTTATGAGGAAATGTCTGAAATGGCAAGCTTGGGTGCAAAGGTAATGCACCCTCGTTCTATAGATTATGCAAACAGATATGGTGTAACCATAAAAGTAAGCTCCTCATTTACCTGGAATGAAGGAACTATAATAACACGAAAGGAGGAAGAGGAGTTGGAAAAGGTAGAGGTTGTAGGGGTAACCCATGATAAAAATGTGGGTAAAGTAATAATTAAAGGAGTACCTGATAAACCAGGAGTGGCCCATATGCTTTTTGAGGCACTTGCAGAAAAAGAGATACCTATAGATATGATTATCCAGAGTGCAAACAGAGAAGGGATAAATGATATCGCATTTACAGTAGAGGAGGGAGACCTTAAAGAAGCTATAAAAATTACAAAAGATGTATCTGAAAAGATTGGGGCAGAGGGTGTAGATTATGAAATTGAGATAGGGAAGATATCCATTATTGGTTCTGGTATAACAAAAGACCCACATATTCCATCAAGAATGTTTGGGGCATTGGCAAAAGAGGGGATAAATATAGATATGATAAGCACATCAGGACTTAGGATATCTTGTCTTATAGATGAAAGATTTATAGAAAAGGCGGTAAATGTCCTTCATAAAGAGTTTAAATTAGGGGAGGAAAGTGGAGAGGCACAATCATAATCATCACGAGCATTCACATATAAGTGGTAAGAGGCTATTATCTGTAATAATTTTAAATTTTGTAATTACAGGGGCAGAGATTGTAGGAGGTCTTGTCTCTGGAAGTCTATCTTTGCTTTCAGATGCCCTTCACAATTTTTCTGATAGTATCTCTATTGTTATTACATATATAGCATTTAGATTTTCTAAAAAAGAGCACAACTATAACTATACCTTTGGATATAAACAGGCAGAAATCATAGCAGCCTTGTTTAACTCTTTTACCCTTATCATCATATCTTTGTATCTTTTCTATGAGGCTATAAAGAGATTTTATGATCCTGTTACCATAAAAACATCTGTGATGATATGGGTAGCATTAATTGGACTCTTTGCCAATATATTTTCTGTTATTTTACTTGAGAGGGATTCACATAAAAGCCTAAATGTAAAATCATCATATTTACACCTTTTAAGTGATACTATTTCATCTGTTGGCGTAGTATTAGGAGGGATATTTATTAAGTTTTTCAATGTAACATGGTTAGATCCTCTAATAACTATAGGTATAGCCTTATATGTACTAAAAGAGGGAAAAGATGTTATACTAAATGCCTTTTATATACTTATGCAACGGGTACCTGAAGGAATAGATATAAAGGAGATTTCTCGTGAGATAAAAAGTATTTATCCTATGATAAAGGATATTCATCATATACATATATGGCAACTTGGTGAGGGTGAGAAATTGATGGAAGCCCATATAAATATAGATGATGTAAGAATTAGCAAGGCAAATGAGATAGGTGATAGGATAAAAGAAATGCTTAAGGAGAAGTTTGGTATTACCCATGTTACCCTTCAATTTGAATATGAAAGATGTAATGGAGAGGGTTTAATAAAAAGGAATATTGCATAAAGGAGGTAAGTGTATGGGTTTAGTAGTAGGGGTTGTAGGTGCAACAGGTGCCGTAGGGCAAGAGATGGTAAAGGTCCTTGAACAGAGGGATTTTCCCGTTTCAGAACTAAGACTTTTTGCATCTTCAAGAAGTAAAGGTAAAGAGGTAGATTTTAAGGGTTCTAAAATAGTGGTCGAAGACCTTTCAGAGGCGGACTTTTCTGGTATTCAGATTGCACTTTTTTCTGCGGGTTCGAAGATAAGTAAAGAATATGCACCTAAATTTGTAGAAAAAGGTGCTACAGTAGTTGATAATAGTAAGGCATTTAGGATGTATCCTGATGTTCCACTTGTTGTACCTGAGGTAAATCCAAAAGATGTAAAGTGGCACAGAGGTATTATTGCAAACCCTAATTGTTCCACTATTCAGATGGTAGTGGCTCTAAAGCCTATATATGATAGGGTAGGTATAAAGAGGGTTGTAGTATCTACATATCAGGCAGTATCAGGGACGGGGTATAAGGCTATAGCAGAGCTTGAAGAAGAGGTAAAGGCATATGTAGAGGGAAAAGAATATACCCCATCTGTATATCCTTATCAGATTGCATTTAATGCACTTCCCCATATAGGACCATTTGAGGAAAATGGTTATACAGAAGAAGAGATGAAAATGTTAAACGAAACAAGGAAGATTTTTGGAGATCCAAAAATTATGGTATCTGCAACTACAGTAAGAATTCCTGTATTTAGATCCCATTCAGAATCTGTAACTTTGGAGACAGTCGAGAAGATTACCGCAGAAGAGGTAAAAAGGATATTGAAAGAGGCAAGTGGTGTAAAAGTTATAGATGAACCTAAGGAAAACCTCTATCCCTTGGCAATAGATGCCGCATATAAAGATGAGGTATTTGTAGGAAGAATTAG
>CAYWXH010000015.1:0-35234 GCA_964462295.1 uncultured Atribacterota bacterium | reverse complement strand
TGTCAAGGGGGGTAATGGATTTTTTTTGGTTTTTTTATAGGGTGCCGGTGAGGAAACGAAGCGTTAAATCCAAAACCTCATCTTCCCAAGACTTCTTATTATAAGTATGATCGGCCCCTTTTATAATCCCAAGATAAGCCCTATCCCCTAATATTTCTTTATACTTATATGCTTGATCTACAGGAACTACAGCATCATTGTCCCCATGTATAATGAGCACTCCTCCTTTAAACTTTTCAATTTTATCATAAATAGTTATATTTTTTGTCTCTTCTAAAAATTCCCTTCCCAAATAAAGCCCACCTATATCTATCTTACCGTATTTATCTAAATTTTTCTTTACCTCTTCAGTCTCATATTGGGGAGCAAATATAGAAAAATCCCCTACTGCAGACCATAAAATTACTCCTTCAAGTTCATCTCCTCTACTTCCAGAAAGATAAGAGGCTACTGCACCTCCCATACTAAGTCCTAAAACAACTATATTTTTATACCCCAACCTAATAGCAAAATTTAAAATTTCTTCTGCATCCCCTACCTCTTTTAAAAATGTCATTTCTTCGAATTCCCCATCACTTTCCCCAGAACCCAAAAAATCAAATCTTAATGAGCTAATATTTACATTTACCAACCTTTTTGAGAGCTTATGAAATATAAAATGGGGTCCCGGCTGACACCCTGTAAACCCATGGAACATTATTAAAACTGAATCCTTTGAGGCTTTATGATGAAAACCTCTCAATTTTTTTCCATTTGCTTTTACTATTTCCACATACTCCATAATTACCCTCCCATCTCACCAACTTTAAATTTTTCTTTTAAAATAATATTTATAGATTCAAGTACTGCTAGATCACCTTCAGCTATATCTTTTTTATCTTTTAAATTCTCCATATTTTCTATTACTTCATTTAATAAGTTATTAAATTTAATATCTAAGTTCTTTTTCACATCAACTTTAAAAGGCAAAATTTTTCTTTTCTTAAGATCTATGCCTTCACTAAGTTGAGGAACATATGTCTCTTTTCCATATGATTCTAATCTTTTGGCAAAACTTAAGGCAGACTGTTCTTCTCCATGAGTTATAAATACAAAAGGATTGGTTTTAAAGTTTTGTATCCATTCTGTTAAATCTTTATAATCTGCATGAGAAGAAAAACCATTTAAAGTATGTATTTTTGCATTTACATGTATAGTTTCGCCAAATAAGTGAACTTTTTTTAAACCATCTATTATTGCGCGCCCTAATGTTCTTTTTCCTTGGTATCCTACAAAAATAATATGGGTATTATCCTTCCAAATATTATGCTTCAAATGATGTAAAATTCTACCTCCTGTACACATTCCACTTCCTGCAATTATTATTGCATGATCAATTTCATTTAACTTTTTAGATTCTTCAGGAGTAGAGACAAATTTTAGATTAGGAAAGCTTAAAGGATTTTCATTTTTTCTATAAAATTGCATTATTTCTCCACCCAAAAGAGCTTCATACTTTTTATAAACATCTGTTATTTTTCCTCCCATGGGGCTATCAAAAAACACAGGAAGATCCTTGGGTAAAATTCCCTGCCTCCTCAGCAAAAAGAGTTCATATATAATTCTTTGGGCCCTATCTACAACAAAAGAAGGTATAAGAATTTTTCCTTTACTTTTTATGGCATCAAGTACTACATTTTTAAATTCTTCTCTCGTTTGGTCAAGAGACTTATGAAGCCTATCACCATAAGTAGATTCTACAACAACATAATCGCTATCTTCTATAAAAGAGTGTACTCCTTCTATTACATTATCTTTCTGTCCTAGATCCCCGGAAAAGACAACTTTTAATTCATTTGCCCATATTTCTACAGAAGAAGAACCTAATATATGTCCTGCATCACGAAATCTAATTTTCACATCCCCTATTTCCTTAATATCGTCATAAGAGATTGGAACAAAAAGTTTTTCCGCAATTTCTACTTCCTTTTCGGTAAATAAAGGTTGTAATTCTTCTTCTCCTGACCTTCTACGCCTTCTGTTTATCCTTTCTACATCTTCTTTCATAAGTTTTACAGAATCCATCCATAGAATATGAACAAGCTCCGCAGTAGGTGGAGTAAGGTAAACTTTCCCCTTAAAACCTTTTTTAACTAAAAGTGGAATTCTTCCTGAATGGTCAAGATGTGCGTGAGTAAGGATTACAAAATCAATTTCTGAAGGATTATAGTAAAAATAATCATTATGTTCTTCCAATTCTCCTTGGAATATTCCACAATCTACTAAAAATTTTGAATTATCTGTTTCAAATAAATAGTTAGAGCCTGTGACCTCCCTAGCAGCTCCAAAGAAAGAAAGTTTCATCATCTACCTCCTAAATTTATCTCCTCATTAAAGGGGCCTTCGATTTCAAGCTTTCGTGAAGTTAATTTTGCAGCAAATCTCAATGCCTCATATGGAGATACCTCAAGTCTTGCTCCAATATAAGATGCCATACATGTATCACCTCTTCCTGTTCTTCCTACTATTTTTGAAGGCGTAAAAGGAGCCTCAAAGTATTTGCCCTCTGTATATACTGATACCCCTTCATTCCTAGTAATCAAAACCTCCTTAGCTCCCCATCTATTAAGAATTTCACTTGCCTTTAATGGATCAGAGCTACCTGTTAAAATTTCTGCCTCTTTCAAATCTGCCTTCAAGAAGTCGACTAAAGGTAAGATCTCAACTTTTTCTTCCCAATCTTTATATATAAGTTCACCATTTTCCTCTACCCTAACAAAGCCCTGGACATCCAATCCAATCATAGCACCTTTCTTTAAGAACTCAATTACATCTTTTTCTACCTCTCCTTTTATAAGAGGGGCAATATGATACACTTTAGTGTTAATTTGGGGAAAGTCCTCAATCATAAACTTATCTGCTCTTTTTATAGGCCTACATATTCTATAATCAACATCATCGGTAGGATAAATATTTTCAATACCTGTAGTATATTGTGTAAAGGTTACAAATATGCTTAAATTTAATTCTTTTACAAGGGGTGCAGTAATGTAGAAATCTTCTTTTCGTAATTTTGTTATAATTCCTACTTTTTTATTCATTCTTAAAAGGGGAAATGCACCGTAAAAAGGCGCACCTCCAGGGGCCTCTTTTTTTCTACCTTTAAAAATTATCTTATCTTTCGCAAGATGACCTACAAGAACAATATCATACATATTATCCTCCTAAATAAAAAGGCCAGACTACTAGTCTGGCCTTTTTATTTAACTTATGCGTTTTCTTCTTGTTCTTTTTTGGCTTGTTCTATAATGGTTTGGGCAATTTGAGATGGAACTTCTTCATAATGAGAGAATTTCATTTTAAACATGCCCCTTCCCTGAGTAAGTGACCTTAAATCTATTGCATATTTAAATACTTCTGCCAATGGGACCATTGCTTTTATTACCTGGTTTTGACCTTTTGGCTCCATTCCTGAAATTCGTCCCCTTTTGCTATTTAAATCTCCAATAACATCTCCCATATACTCCTTAGGCACTTCCACCTCAAGCTCCATTATAGGTTCCAACAATACTGGACTAGCTTCTTTCGCACCTTTCTTAAAAGCCATAGATGCGGCAAGTTTAAATGCAAGCTCTGAAGAATCTACAGGATGATAAGAACCATCATATACTACCACTTTTACATCGATCACGGGATAGCCTGCCAAAACCCCTGTCTTCATAGCCTCAACAACACCCTTTTCTACTGCAGGAATATATTGCTTCGGAATAACACCACCAACAATTTTACTCTCAAATTCAAACCCACTTCCCCTTGGAAGAGGGGATATCTCGAGGAAACAGTGTCCATATTGTCCCCTTCCACCAGATTGCTTTTTATATTTTCCTTCTGATTTCACGCTCTTTTTAATCGTTTCTTTATAGGCAACTTTAGGCAACTTTTTCTCTACTTCCACACCAAATTTCTCTTTTAGTTCCTCAATTATAATATCTATATGAGAATCACCCATACCAGATAAAATTGTCTCACCTGTATCATTATCACGATGTACCCTTACAGTAGGATCCTCTTCCATCATTTTAGAAAGAGCACCACTTAATTTATCTTCATCCCCTTTACTCTTCGGGTAAATTGCATAAGAAATAACAGGTTCTGGAAATTCTATAGACTCAAATACAAAAACATTTTCTTTACTACATAATGTGTCCCCTGTAGATACATTTTTAAGCTTTGCAACTACTCCTATATCGCCTGCAATAATCTCTTCTTGGGCTACCTGTTCCTTTCCTCTCAGTTTAAATAATTTTCCTAATTTTTCTGTCTCTTTTTTTGTCGAATTAAATATTTCCATATCTGATTTTAATATACCTGAAAATACCCTAAAATAACTTAGGGTTCCCATATAAGGATCAGCGACAGTTTTAAAAACTAAAGCTGCTGGAGGTTCATTTGGATCTGGGTGGAGAGTTATTTCAGTTCCATCTTCCGAGAAGGCCTTTATCTCTGCCCTATCCAAAGGAGAAGGTAGATATTCTACAATAAAATCAAGCAATGGCTCTATTCCTATATTAGAAGTAGCCGAACCACAAAGGATAGGCGCTATTTCCCCAGAAAGAATACCCTTTCTAAGCGCAGAAATTACTTCATCATCACTTAACTCTTCTCCCTCTAAGTATTTTACAAGGAGTTCATCATCAAGCTCTGATACTGATTCTATAAGCTTTTCCTTATACTCTGCAGCTTGAGACTTTAGATCTTCAGGGATGTCTTCCTCTTTTAATCTGTCTTTCTTTGCCGAGGGATCATAAATAATAGCTTTCATTTTTACAATATCTATAACACCTTTAAATTCAGATTCTTTGCCTATAGGAATTTGAATAGGTACACAAGAGGTTCCAAATTTATCCCTTATCTCATCTACAACTTTAAAAAAATCAGCCCTTTCTCTATCCATTTTGTTTACAAAAAACATCCTTGAAACACCCTTTTTTCCTGCAAAATCCCACATTCTCTCAGTTTGTACCTCTACACCAGAAACAGCACATACCGTAATAAGGGCTGTTTCTACTGCCTTAAGGCTATTTTGGGCATCAAAAGTAAAATCAAGATATCCAGGTGTATCTATGAGATTTATTCTATTCCCTTTCCAATCGCAAAAAGCAAGTGCTGCATTAATAGATATTCCCCTCTTGGTTTCAGATGGCATATAATCTGTGGTGGCTGTTCCGTTATCTACCCTACCTAATCTTGAAATAGCACCAGAGTCAAAAAGTATGGCCTCCGTAAGAGAGGTCTTTCCAGATGAACCATGTCCTACAATACTTAAATTTCTAATATTACGAGTGCTTAATTTAGCCATATCTATCCCCCTTATTCTTATTGGTTATTAGAAGAGATATTATATATTAAAATAGTTGAAAAGCCTAAGGAAAGCATTTTTTGGCCTAAGGAGTCTAGCTCCTCTTTATTTTTACCTATAAGAAGATATTTTTTATCTTTTGTTAATTTATCAATCCCCTCTTTAAAATCAGTAAAGTCTACTTGCTTTAATCCTTTTACTTTTTCTTTATCTTTAATATCCGAAAATGCATAAACTTCAACAAACGGGTCATTTTCAGCAACAAATTTTGCATCTTCAAGTGATATAAATATAGGTTTCTCAGAACCTCTAAATATTCCTTGCAATGGCTTCTTTAAGTACTCTCCAAATTTTATTTTCTTCTCAAAAATCCTCTGACCTAGATATTTAAGGACAGGAAGCATTCTATCAGGTGGTAAATAGCCAGGAAGTAAAGTTAAGATATCATTTTTTTCGTCAAAAAATACCATAGTAGGGGTACCTCTAATTTTTAATCCTGAAGCAAAAGATTGAGCGGTAAGTTTATATTCTTTAAAATGAATTGGCTCATTTTTATCTAAATTAAGTTCTACGGTAATATAATATTTATTCAGAAGATCCACCACATTCTCATCTTGAAAGGTAACACTTTTTAATTTTTTACAATATACACAATGCTCACTATCAACTACTACCATTCCGGTTTTTTGTTCAATCTGGAGCAATTTCATTGCTATATCAAACTTATAGAAAAAAAGTTTCTGCCCCTCTGCATAGGCAAAAGTTGTAATAAGTAAAAATATTAAGGTGATAAGTAATAATTTTTTCAACAAATTATACCTCCTTCCATTTAGTTAAAAATTGTTCTAATTCTTGTTGGGGAACAAAGCCCACTTTTCTATCTTTTTCTTCTCCATCTATAAATATTACCAAAGTAGGAACAGAAAAAATTCCATACACAGCTCCAGCCTCAGGAAACGATGTTACATTAATAGATAAAAATTCAAAATCACTAAATTTTGGATCTGAAGAGACCTTCTCTAATATGGGAACAAGAGCCTCACATGGCCTACAAGCCTCTCCCCAAAAATCTACAAAAACTAATTTCTTTTCACTTATCGTCTTTTCGAGTTCATCAAAACTTAAATCCTTCATTTAACCTCCTATCTTGCTTAATAACTCAAATTTTCCTATTATAATCATAGTTCCTACAATTATTAAGAGTATGCCTGATATAGCATTAATTACTCTTTCAAATCTCTTATATCCTTTTATAAATTTTACTAAATAATTAACAAATATAGCTGATAATATAAAAGGGATACCCATACCTAAAGAATAAATAAACAAAAGAAATGCGGCTTTTCCTATATTATAAGAAGATGAAGCCATAAGGAGTATAGAGCCTAAAATAGGTCCTATACACGGTGACCATACAAGGGCAAAGGAAAGACCTAATAAAAAAGAACGCACAGGAGTAATTTTTTGTTTTTGGATATTGAGATTAATACCCCTTTCTAAAAATCCTATGTTAAACACCCTCAAAAAGTGTAAACCCAAAATAATTACTATACTACCTGCTACTATATTGAATACTACTTTATACTTTACAAGCAATTGGCTTACAAATCCTGAAGAGGCCCCAAGAAGAACAAAAACAAATGAGAGGCCTATTACAAACAAAACTGTATGGAATAATACCTTATTTGTCTCTTTTGGGTCTTTTTTAGAAGAGAGGGAAAGTCCAAAAATATAAGACAAAAATCCAGGGATAATAGGTAAAACACAAGGAGATAGAAAACTTAAAAAACCTCCTATAAAAGCCGATATTATACTCACATTCATACTCAAGTTTAAATCTTGCATATCTCACCACCTATCCTGAAATATCTACACTCATAGATAGTTCTAAAAATTTTCCTTCTTTCTGTACTTTATCTAAAATCTCTTCATCTATTATCGTATCTTTTGCCACTAATACTTCTCCATTTCGCGCAAAAATATCTTTAATGACTTTTTTCCCCATAAGATATTTTCTCTGTCTCTCTTGAAATATCTTTTTTAGATCTACTTCTTTCTTTGCAGAGGCAATAAGTAAATTCTTCTCTTCAAGGGTTGGTCCCTCATCTTTTACCTCTTTTTCTTTATTTTCTTTAGATTTCTCCGCCTTTTTTTCTGTTTTTTGTATAGTACTATCTCTTTCATCACTCTCTACTGGGGTTTTTATTTTATCCTCCTCAGGGTTGCTCAAAGAAGATAGGAGTCTATCTTTAGCATCTTCCTTTGCAATAATTATTCCTTTACCCACAGTAAGAACCTCTTCTGATGGAAGAAATTTTACATCATTTTCCATATCTATTTCATAGGCCACTATTTTCCCATCCATTTCTATATAAAATTCATCTACCTGCCCAAGAAATTCTCCTTTCTTAGTTAATACCCTGGAGCCTAAAAGAGTAATCCCTCTTAAAAGTACATCTTCTACTTCAGGAAAACTATCTACTTTCGACAGTTGTTCTTTATTTATAACAGTTACCGCACTCTCTCCTATACCAAAAATCTTTTCAAAAGTTACAATCTTTGCCCCCTTAAACCATTCTTTGTCCTCTACTACTACACCAATGATTTCCGGTTTATGAGGGTCAGGAATAAGCATTCTCACCTTTCCTATCTCTTCACCCTCTTCAATACTTACAACAGGTAAACCCGTGATCTCTTTACTTCCTCTTAACATATAAATCCTCACTTGACATTATTTTCTATTTTGATACAAAAACTTTAACATATCCTCTATCTCTTCTTCATGACCTGATTTATTTTTTATCTTCTTTGCCTTTTCTAACCATGCTATAGCCTCTTCATACTGATTACGTATCTTGTATATATTACTTATCTTTGCATATATTATTATTCTTAATTCTGAATCTACTTTTAGGTATTTCAAAACTCTCTTCCAACTTTCAATGGCCTCTTTATATTTTTTCTTTTCTTCAAAATCAAACCCTAATACAAAGTAAAAAGTAACAGGGTCTGCTATTCTATTTTCTATGTCTTTAAGGATTTCAAACATTGTTATCTACACCTCACTAAGGTGCAAACAGTTTATATTATATACCAATTTATATTTTTTTACAAGTAGTTATAATAATAATCATGATAGTAATGAGACCTTTTATCCTCTTTAAAGATATTTACTAAGATTAACCCTGCAATAAAACCTCCAATATGAGCAAACCATGCTACCCCTCCAGGAGAATGAGTTCCTAGTGCCGATATGCCCGAAATGAGCTGAACCAAAAACCAAAAACCTAAAAGGAAGAAAGCAGGGATTGGAATAATCCTTATAAAAATGAAAAACCAAAATAGGGTATAAACTTTTGCATAAGGGAATAAAACAAAATAGGCAGCAAGTACACCTGAAATAGCACCTGATGCACCTATCATAGGAACAGTAGAACCTGGTGAAAAAAGTATTTGTGTAAATGCTGCAGAAATCCCACAAAGAAAGTAAAAGACCAAAAATCTAAATGGTCCCATTACATCCTCTACATTGTTTCCAAATATCCAAAAGTAAAGCATATTTCCAAATATATGAAAAAGACTACCATGCAAAAACATAGAGGTAAAAATAGTAAGAAATATAGGATGCAAACTTGGAGGTGGAATATCTACAAAATGTGTAATCTCATAGGGAATTAACCCAAACTGTCTTACAAAATTCTCTAACTCTGAACCTAAAGAAAACTCATACATAAATATAAAAACATTGATAAGAATAAGCATTACAGTCATAAAGGGGAATCTTTTTGTAGGAAGCTCATCATAAAGGGGAATCAAGAAAGATCACCTTCCTTCTTTTTTCTTTCAAAACTAATAGAGGCATATGCTACAACCTCAGAAAAATCTCCTGTAACTTCACCAGAATTTCCATATTTTAAAAGTTTTACATCTGCGGATAAAGAATTTACATAAAATAAAAGAGATGTTATGGGGCCTGCCCCACATATAGATAATCTATTTTGAATAACCTGTTTTAAAAAATCATATGGCTTTTTATTTAAAATATAAGAGATTGCCTCTAAATCCAATACCTTTGCCATTTCGGCACTTATATAATGAGAAAAATCACTACTTGCGATAAATAATATTCCTTTAGATTTTAAATCCTTAATAGCTTCGCCTAATAATCTCAATCTATCTATATCATAAGAGGAAATAAGTATGGGAACTATTTTAAAATTATCATGTAAAATATATTGCAAAAATGGGAGTTGTACCTCTATGGAATGTTCATACCTATGGGCAATCTCACTGGGTTTTAGAAACTCTAACTTATCTATTAATAATTCCGAGACTTCATTGTCCACAGGAATTTCTCCAAAAGGAGTTGCCCATATGCCCTCTGGGAATATGGCAAAATCAGGACCTAAACCTCGATGATTAGGTCCTGCAATTACAATAGTTTTAGGCCTTTTTGCATAAGATAGCCTAAGGTAGCCCCATGCAGCTATTGGGCCAGAATATATATACCCTGCATGAGGAGAAATAAGACCTAGCAATTCTAAATAAGATTTATTATCATCTATATCTTTTGGTAATTCTCCAGGGCCTATCTCAGATAGAAAACATGCTTCAATTGTTTTTTTTAGTATATTTTTATCTTCTGGATAAAAATAACCTGCTACCTGAGGTGATCTATGCCACATACTTTCACCCCCAAATAGTTATCTTCTTCCATACAACCTTTTTGTGCGCCCTTTTTTTCTTCTTCCCCATAAAAAGATAAAAAGAAGGACTAATAAACCAATACCAATTATATAATAAATTACAGAAGAAAAGAAAAGTTCTATCATACTTTTAAACCTTACATTTTTATAAAACTTTTTAATCTCTTTATTTCCAGGCGATATAGAGATAAGCCTATCCAATACAGACAGAGATTTTCTATATTTTTTTTCTTTATAGTAAGAAATTGCTAAACTATACAAACTCATAGCAAAGTCATCTTTTATGTCTTTTACCCCATGAGAAAATAGATATTCATATTCATCCACTGCCTCTCTCCATCTATCAAGTTTAGCATAGGTAAGTGCAAGATATCTATGGATCTCTAGATCTTCAGGATTTTCCTGAAGGGCCTCTTTAAACAATTTTAGAGCATCACCCCATTTTCCAGTTTTAAATTTAGAGATAGCTTTCGCCTTTATAGAGGATATGAAATTAAGCTTAAATTTTACCACTCTTGAATTTCCCGCATCACATACCCATAAAGAATTTCCATCCACTAAAACACCTTCAGGATAAGAAAGCAATCCCTCTCCTATTGTGTAAAGATATTTTCCTTCCTTTGAAAAAACCTGTACCCTACCATTATTATAATCAGTAACATATATATTATTCCTCTTGTCAAAGGAAATATATCTTGTCCTTGCAAACTCTCCTCTTCCTTTACCAGGTCGCCCAAACTCACCTTTATATACCCCGTCAAGGGTAAAGACCTGAACTTTACTATGAAATGTATCTGCAACATATAAAAGGTTTCTAGTATCTATCCCTATTCCTCTGGGCCGATAAAATTCACCTTTTGCTCCACCCTCTCTACCAAAGCTAAATAGATACTTTCCATTTGAATCAAACTTTACAATTCTACTGTTATTAGTATCAACTACATAAACATTACCTTCTTTGTCAAGGGCTATCCCCCTTGGACCATTAAGTTCTCCTTCTCCTTTTCCTGGGCCTTTTGCAAAACCTTTTTTAATTTTTCCATTACGCGATATTACAAGTATCTTATTTTTTCCCTGTGATACTACAAATAAATCTTTACTCTTAGATATGGCAATTCCTACAGGCTTAGATATGGTATATCCTGAAGATGGAGGAGGAAAGGTTTTTATTAATTTTCCCTGTTTAGAAAATACAAAAATTTTATTTAATTCCCAGTCAGTAACATATATGTATATACCATCTGTGGCTATACCCACTGGGTAACCCATATGGATAGAAGGAGAGCTCCCAGCTCCTATTGTAAATTCCACCTCTGCTACAGGTTTTGCCCAAACCATAGACCCTTGCCATAAAAAAATCAAGACTATTACAAAAGACAAAAAAATAGTACAACATCTTCTATTTTTCATCTTCTAAAAGCTCCTTAATTTTAAGAGTCAAGATCTCTGCACCCTTTACATAATCTATTTTACCATTTTCATTGGAAATTTCAAATAAATTAATAGGTTTTCCTATTTTTACTATGATTTTATGGAGTTTTAAAACTTTTCTCCCTGCTGGCCATGCCTCATATGTACCCCTTAAGGCAACAGGAACTATAGGCACCCCACCCTTTGCAGCAATACCAATTACCCCTTTATTTGCCCCTTTAAATTTGCCATCTTTACTTCTTGTTCCTTCAGGGAATATACCAAGTACCCCTCCATCTTTTAATATCTGAATAGATTTTTTTACAGATGATATATCAAGGGCATCCCTATCGACAGGAAAAACTCCTAACTGGTTAAGAAGCCAAAGAAGAAATTTATTCTCAAATAACTCTTTTTTGGCCATAAACCTTACTTTATGAGGGAAAGCACATCCAATTACTATAGGATCAAGATAACTCACATGATTAGAAGCTACAAGATACGGTGGCCTCTCCGGTATATTCTCCTTACCTTCTATTTTAAGGCCAAAGAAAATCTTAAAGATAAGCGTGGCTAAAATTTTTAGGATATTATAGATCATTGCACACCTCTTGTAAGGGTAAAGACATATACATTAAGCCCTTTTTTATTTGCCAATAAAGTCTTTGTTGCCTCTTTTACCGTAGCCCCTGTAGTATATACATCATCTATTATAAGAAGATTATTTACAGAATCCGGAATATCTGAAGAAATATAAAAAGCATCTTTAATATTTTTCAATCGCTCTTTTTCAGATAAAAATACTTGTTCTCTTGTTTCTTTTTTCTTTTTTAATCCCCTATATAAAGATATTTTAAATTTATGAGAAATGTTTCTTGCCAAATCTTCAGTTTGATTAAACCCTCTCTTTCTTAATGAAGTTCCTGTTAATGGAATATATGTTACCCCATCTAATAGATTTATAGGGATATCACTTTTTAATATTGCCTTTATGGCTAATGAATTAAGAAATTTTGAAAAGCCTCTCTTTTGAGAATATTTCCACATATGAATTACTTCTTTTATAATTCCTGTATAAACATATCCAGATCGTGCCATTTTAAAAGGTGGGGGATCCTTAATACATCCCCCACATATATTGTTACCAGAACCAGTAAGAGGTCTTCCACAAATTTTGCAATAAGGATAACGGATCTCCTCTATTTCTTCTCCACATTTATTACATAAAGGATAGGGATTTTCTGTTTTTTCTCCACAATTTATACAAAAGGAAGGATACAATATAGATAAAAGATCATCAACTATATTAAGTACCTTCATTCCAGGAGTTTATATATTTTTCTTGTTCTGGAGTAAGTGTATCAATCTCTACACCCATTCCTTTAAGTTTTATATAGGCAACATTCCTATCTATTTCTTCAGGGACCCTGTAAACCTTTTTCTCCAATTTACCCTTATTTTTAATTAGATATTCACATGCCAATGCCTGATTGGCAAAACTCATATCCATAACTTCTCCAGGATGTCCCTCTGCAGAAGCAAGATTCAATAGTCTTCCTTCACCAATAAGATACAATTTTTTTCCTGATGGTAATGTGTATTCATCAAGCTCATGTCTTACTCTTCTTTTAGAAATAGCTACCTCTTCAAGGTACTTTTTGTTTATTTCTACATCAAAATGTCCTGCATTTCCCATAATGGCACCTTCCTTCATAAGCTCAAACTCTTCCTTGTCTATAACATTTTTATCTCCTGTTACTGTTACAAAGATATCTCCAATTTTAGCTGCTTCCCTTATAGGCATCACCCTAAAACCATCCATAAAAGCCTCAAGAGCCCTAATAGGATCAACTTCTGTTACTACTACACTTGCACCCATACCCTTTGCCCGCAATGCAACACCTTTACCGCACCATCCATATCCAGAAACCACAAAGGTTTTTCCTGCAATAAGCATATTCGTTGCCCTAAGTATACCATCTATAGTACTTTGCCCTGTTCCATATCTATTATCAAAAAGATGCTTTGTATATGCATCATTTACAGCAATTACAGGATAGGGAAGGACTCCATCTTTCTCCATACTTTTAAGCCTTATAACCCCTGTAGTAGTTTCCTCTGTCCCCCCTATTACATTTTCTATTAAATCTTTTCTTTCACTAAACAAAGTAGAGACCAGATCTGCTCCGTCATCTATAGTTATATTTGGTTTTTTATCTAAAACTTTATATATATGTTTATAATACAAATCTCTATCTTCACCTCTTACTGCAAACACAGAAATGCCATAATCTTTTACGAGAGATGCTGCTACTTCATCTTGAGTACTTAGTGGATTAGAAGCTGTAAGATATACATCTGCTCCTCCATCTTTTAAAACTCTAACAAGATTGGCAGTTTCAGCTGTAACATGAAGACAGGCCCCAATGGTTATGCCTTCAAAAGGTTTTTCTTTTTTAAACTTTTCACTTAATGCCTTAAGTACTGGCATCCTTGAGCCTGTCCATTCTATCTTGTCTTTTCCTGCCTTATGAAGGTTTAAATCTTTTACATCATACTCCATCATTGTGCCTCCTAAAATATTTTTTTACTATCTAAGAGTATAGTAACAGGTCCATCATTCTCTATATGGACAATCATATGTTCCTGGAAAACCCCTGTT
Source organism: uncultured Atribacterota bacterium (assembly GCA_964462295.1). GTDB lineage: Bacteria > Atribacterota > JALVIU01 > JALVIU01 > JALVIU01 > JALVIU01. The sequence continues at coordinate 21,118 of CAYWXH010000015.1, read as the reverse complement.
TCTACCTTTAAACCATATTCTTGTATATATTCCACAAAATTTTCATATAACTCTAAGGCATTAGATGGTAATGCCGCTTCAATAAAACTCGGTCTCCTTCCCTTTCTTGCATCTCCATATAAGGTAAATTGAGAAACTACCAATATTTCTCCCTCAATATCTAAAAGTGAGAGGTTAAATTTTCCATTATCATCCTCAAAAATTCTTAAATTTACTACTTTATCAGCTATATATTTAATATCTCTTTTAGTATCACCCTTTCCTACTCCTAACAATACTAAAAGTCCCTTACCTATCTCCCCTACTATTTTATTATTTACAGTAACTGATGATTTTAATACCCTCTGAACAACAGCCCTCAAAGATGCTCCTCCTCTCTATGTATTTAAATGTACGGTTTTAACCCTATATACTCTTTGAACACTTTTGACCTTTTTTATACCAGCAATAACGGTTTTTAGTTTATTTAGATTCTCTATCATAAAAGTTAGTTCTATTTTAGCAGTACCCGATTCTGTAACAACATTTACAAAATTGGCACTTATCCTTTTATCAGACAAAACTCCCATAACATCTTCAAGAAGCCCACATCTATCAAATGCCTCTATGTTAAGCTTAACAGGATAAGGATGAATAAAATCATCTGCCCACTTCACCTCTATTAATCTTTGTTTCTCTTCTTCTTTAAGATTAATAATATTGGGACAGTCTTTACGATGTATAGTAATACCCCTTCCCCGGGTTATGTATCCAATTATAGGATCACCAGGAATGGGATTGCAAGGTGCAAATTTTATAAGGAGATTATCTGCACCCTTTACTTGAATAGCCCTACCATCATCTATTTTTACTATTTTACCCCATTCTTTATCCTTTAAAAAGCCTTCTTTTTTGCCCTGCCAAAATTCTTCTACATCTTTTGGAATAATTTTTTCTAATAGAGAAATGGGAGAGATCTCTCCTTGTTTTACCATGGCAAGAATTGTATCAACATCATTTATAGAAAACTCTTCACATGCCTTTTTTAAGTTTGTGGCAGTAAGGATAGAATTAGGATTAAGACCATATCTTTTTATTTCTTTTTCCAGTATCTCTCTCCCTGCCTTAACATTCTCATCTTTTAGTTGTTTTTTGAACCATGCCTTTATTTTATTTCGCGCATGAGCAGATCTTACATATTTTAACCAATCTTTACTTGGTGTAGACTTTTTGTTTACTATAATCTCTACGATGTCTCCACTTTTCAATTTATAACTTAAAGGAACCATCTGTCTATTCACTTTGGCCCCAATACAAGTATGTCCAATATCTGTATGAATCCTATATGCAAAATCTACAGGTGTTGCTCCTTTTGGAAGCGAAATAAGATCTCCTTTAGGGGTAAATACATGGATTTCTTCTTCAAAAATATCCTTTTTTATATCTGACAGAACTTCACTTGGACTCTTTTTCTCTTGGAGCAGCTCTAAGATTCTTCTAAGCACGGTAATTTGTTTAACCCTTTCTAGTCCAATCTTCTTTACACTTTTTCCCTCTTTGTAAAGCCAGTGAGCTGCAATTCCATATTCTGCTATATCATGCATTCCTTGAGTTCTTATCTGAATTTCCAGGGGATTTCCATAAGGACCTACAACTGTAGTATGAAGAGATCTATAAAGATTAGGCTTAGGGCTTGCTATATAATCTTTAAACCTATCAGGAATAGGTGTCCAAAGAGAATGTACAATACCTAATACCCTATAACAGTCCTCTTTATTATCTCCTTCAGTTATTATTCTCACCGCTACTATATCATATATTTCAGATACCTCTTTATTTTTTCTAATCATTTTATTATAGATACTGTATATGTTTTTTACCCTTCCTTTGATATCAGCCTTTATATTCTGTTTTTGTAGCTCTTCTTTTAGGGTATTTTCTACTCTATCTAAGAGATCACTTTGAGATTTTATAATATTATGTATTTTTAAATAAATTTTTCTGTATATGTATGGATGAAGATATTTAAAAGAAAGGTCTTCCAACTCCCTCTCCATACGAGATATACCCAATCTCTGAGCCAATGGAGCAAAAATATCTATGGTTTCTCGGGCTATCTTTCTTCTTTTCTCTAAAGGAAGATACTTTAAGGTCCTCATATTGTGTAATCTATCTGCAAGTTTTACTAATATAGTTCTTATATCTCCTTCTACTGCAGAAAGAAACAATTTTATAAGATTTTCCGCATCTTCATCCTCTTTTTTCTTTTGATTTAGGTCACTAATCTTGGTAACACCTTCTACAATATTTAAAACATCTTGTCCAAACTCTTTTTTTATCTCCTCCGGAGAGACTTCTGTATCTTCTAAGACATCATGAAGAAAACCTGCTATTATTGTACTTGGATCCAGCTTAGTTTCTGCAAGGATACGCGCTACCTCAAAAGGATGTATAATATAAGGCTCTCCTGATTTTCTTACCTGTCCCTCATGGGCCTCTCTGGCAAAAAAATAGGCCTTTTTTATTAATTTTTTCTCTTCCTCTGTGGTATAGTCCTCAATAAGTTTTATAATTTCGTCTATATCAGGTAAATTCTGAGTTTCCATTAAATAATCAACTAATCCTTATATATCATACTGTAAAATAGAATAAACTTCACATGGAAGCTTATCTCTTCCCTTAAGCTCAGTAAGCTCTATTATAAATGCAGCACCAACTACATCTGCTCCTAATTTTGTAAGCAAATCATATGTAGCCTTGGTAGTTCCACCTGTTGCCAATAAGTCATCCACTATAAGTACTTTGTCTCCTTTATCTAATGCATCTTCATGTACTTCAAGAGAGCTTTCTCCATATTCCAAAGAATATGTTATACTCACTGTTTTATAGGGTAGCTTACCTTTTTTCCGTATAGGTATAAACCCTATACCCATCTCATAGGCTAATACACTACCAAAAATAAAACCCCTTGCCTCAATTCCTGCAATGTATTTAACCTCTTTTTCTTTAAAATGATCTTTTATCTCTTTTGCTACATAACTAAATGCTTCTGGATTTTTAAGTAAAGGTGTTATATCCTTGAACTGTATTCCCTTTACTGGAAAATCAGGTATATTTCTTATTATATTTTTGAGCTCCTCTACATTCATTTTTTATCCTCCTTACATTAATTATTCTCTCCTTCTTTAAAAAATAGAGTATAATTCTCATCTTTCACTTTTAAATCTTCTATAAAAATAAAAGGAGAATTTAGGTCAAAACTAGATTTTATACCAAACACAAGGTCTACTTTCTGCGCAAGTGAGACCATTCTATCCTCCATATGGCCAAAATCATATCCCATCCCTCTCCACTCTCTATTGTTCACTTCAAATACTACTTTTAAATTTTTAGTTCCATTTTTTAAGAAACTAAAATTGTCAAGATAAATACCAGAAAGTAAAAAGACTGGATAAGGATTTCCTATTCCAAAAGGAGAAAGAAGTCCTAATGACTTTATAAACTCATCGTTTAAATCATTTATAGAGATCTTTGCATCTATTTTAAGAATCTTCTTTATATTCTTATTAGGGTACATTCGAGAAAATTCCTCTTTTAATCTCTTTTTAAATTCTGAAAGTAAAGCAGCCTCTAACTTTAATCCCACAGCTTGTTCATGTCCTCCAAATGAAAGCAGTATATCTTTAAGATTTAAAAGCAAATCAAATATAGAGATGCCTGGAACACTTCTACCTGAACCCTGTGCTATTCCATTGTTTACAGAGAAAAGTATTACAGGTCTTTGAAACATACGAGCAAGACGAGATGCTACAATTCCTATAACACCAATACTCCAACCGGTACTTGAAAGAACTATCACACTTTCTTTATCCAAAGATTTTTCTTCTATTAAAGTTAAAGCATTTTTAAAAATAGCATTTTCTATCTCTCTTCTTTCAAAATTAAAGTTATTTATAAGTCTTGCATATCTCAATACTTCAGCATAATCATCCAATAAAAACATTTTTACCGCAGGAGAGGCAGAAGATATGCGACCAGCTGCATTTATCCTGGGTGCTATATTAAAAGAGACCTTTTCCTCATCGATTTTTACACCTAAAAGATTGGAAACAGATATAAGGGCGCGAATAGCTGGGCGCTCCAGTTTATTTATTATTTCCAATCCCTTTTTTACAAAATATCTATTCTCATCTACATAAGGTACAATATCTGCTATAGTGCCTAAGGCTACAAGGTCCAAAAACTGTTCTACATTTTCATCTTCCTTATTTATATACCTATACAATGCTTGAATAAATTTATATACAACACCTACGCCTGCAAGTTCCCGAAAACCATAGGTGGAGTCTTCTCGTTTAGGATCAATTACTGATATAGCATCAGGTAATGAATCACCTTGTTCATGGTGATCTAGAATAACTACATCTATTCCTAATTCCTTTGCAAGTTCTACTTCGGAAATACTTGTTATACCACAATCTACAGTGATTACCAGTTTTACACCCTTTTTATAAGCTTTGACTAAAATACTTTTATTGAGTCCATATCCTTCATCAAATCTATTGGGTATATGATAAGCAAGAACTGCACCCAATTTCTTTAAAGCTAAAATCATTATAGAAACAGAGGTAATACCATCTACATCATAGTCTCCGTATATCAATATCTTTTCTCTATTTTTTATAGCCCTAATAACCCGCCTTATCCCCTTTTCCATATCTGGAAGCAAAAAAGGGTCTCTTGTGGAGAAGTTTTCTATTTTTAAAAATCTTTCTATCTCTTCTTCTCCTTCAATTCCCCTATTTAAAAGGATCTGAACGATTAAAGGATCAATATTTAATTTTTTAGAAAGAGGATCCCGCCTGGGATCCTCTGGATAGATCTTCCAAACTTTTTTCAATTATGCCCTCTTTGCACTCGGTACCCTCTTCTTATTAGAAACTCTTGTTTTTTTATCCCAATCTACAAGTAGTGCACTTGCTACAAAAATAGAGGAATAGGTACCCACTATAATTCCTATAAAGAGTGCAAGTGCAAAGTCAGAAAGAACTGTACCTCCCAAGAAATACAAAACTATAACGGGTATCAATGTGGTAAAAGATGTGTTTAAGGTTCTACTCAAAGTCTGGTTCAAACTTGTATTTACTAGTTCTTCCATATCTTTTCTTTTTACAATTTTTAAATTTTCCCTAATCCTATCTAAAATAACAATGGTATCATTTAGAGAATAACCTATAATAGTAAGCACAGCTGCCACAGTTGGAATGTTTATCTCTCTATGTAATAAAGAAAAAACCCCAAGTACTATAAGTGAGTCATGAATAAGTGGAAGAACAGCAACAATAGAAAACTTAAAATCAAACCTGATAGCAACATATATAAGAATGCCTATTACAGCAAAAATTATCGCATAAATTGCTAGTTTCCTAAGTTCTGCTCCTATGGCTGGTCCAACCTCTTCTAATCTTAAAAGATCTGCTTTCCCAAACTTTGCTTCAAGGGCCTTTATGATTTTCCTTCTTTCTTCAGTGGATATCTTTTTTGTTCTTATCAAAAGTTCATTATGAGAAAGTTGCTGAATAATACTTGTACCAAGATTAAAACCTTTTAATACATCTCTTGCCATTCCTACATCAACTGTTTTTTCAAACTTTAGTTGGAATAATGTTCCACCTGCAAAATCTATACCATAGTTAAATCCTATTACTGCTATGGATATAATACTTATAAGAAGTGCTATCCCGGAAACTATATATGCTATCTTCCGGGCACCCATAAAGTTTATATCTTTCTTTATCACCATATCTTTAATAGATGCCATTTTGACCTCCTAAATAGAGAGTGACTTAACACTCATAGTCAGATAATCAAGTATGACCTTTGTAACAACTATAGCGGTAAACATACTTGAAAGTATACCAAGACTCAATGTTACTGCAAAACCTCTTATAGGACCTGCACCAAAGAAAAAGAGTGCAAATGCCGCAATGAGTGTAGTAACATTTGCATCAAATATGGTCCTAAATGCCTTAGCAAATCCTGCATCAATAGATGCACGAAGGGTTTTGCCACTTCTTAATTCTTCTTTTACCCTCTCAAAAATAATAACATTGGCATCAACTGACATACCTATAGTAAGGATAATACCAGCTATACCCGGAAGAGTAAGGGTAGCTTTTATTCCTGCAAGCACACCTAATAAAATGATAAGATTTGCAACAAGTGCAATATCTGCAATAAATCCAAATGCCTTGTAGTAGATAAGCATAAATAATAGGACCAAAATAGTACCTATAATACCTGCCTGGATTCCCTTTCTAATAGAATCTCTACCTAATGTAGGTCCTACAGTTCTATTTTCCACTATTTCAACCTTTACAGGAAGTGCACCTGCCCTAAGAAGTATAGCAAGGTGTTTTGCACTCTCCACTGTAAAGTTACCACTTATTTGTGCCTTTCCATCAAGAATAGGCTCTTGAACAACTGGTGCAGAAATTTCCTTTCCGTCAAGTGTAATCTTTATAACTTTCCCTACATTTTTAGAAGTAGCCTCGCCAAAAGCCTTTGCACCTTCTTTGTCAAATTCTATAAGAACAATAGGCCTTCCAAGACGATCATAACTTGTAATAGCCTTTTTTAAATGGGCTCCTGTAAGGAGAGTTTTTCCATTTTCATCTTTAAACTCTAAAAGAGCTGTTTTTCCAATAAGATCGATAGCAGCTTCTGGATCCTTAATCCCAGGTAACTGCACAAGAATTCTTCTAGTACCTTCTCTCTGGATTGTGGGTTCCGCAACGCCAAGTTGGTCAATTCTATTCCTTATAATTTCCAATACCCTATTTACGGCATCATTATCAACTTTGGCATTAGGAGTGTCTATACATTCTAAAAGAATATTCGATCCCCCTTGTAAGTCAAGACCAAGTCTTACCTTCTGTTTGGGGGGATAAAAAAGAAACAAAGCGGCTACAATAACCACTATAACAAGGACAAGTCTTATTCTTAAAAGTGTTGCTTTACTCAATGTCTTAAACCCCCTTTGCTAATTAAAATTAATGGAATATAACTCTGAAAATAATAACGAAACCAAATTTTTTATATCACCTCCTTTTGTTTTATCCTAAGGGTCCTAAGTCTATTTATTGCAGCTATAATTTCATATCTCCTAGCTATAGTCATATCACCAATAGGGTATCTAAAAGGAGAAAAGATATCTAATCCACTCTCATCTATTACCCTATCCAAAATATTAAGGACTTCTTCTACAGTTCTATAATTATTTATTATACCATTTTTCACAAGATAATACATAATATATGCAATTGTTCTTGTTTGAGTTATTTCATAGATCTGCTCAACCCTGTCAAGTTCTATAGTTTCATTTCCTATTATGATACTTTTCTTGCCTTTACTATCAATTTTTAATCTTTTTCCCTTTAGAAAATTAAAACCCTCTGTAAGTAAAATTCTTTTCCTTGGTTTTGGAAATTTAAGTTCTACCTCTTCTTCCCTGTGTAAATCGTAAGATACTGCTATTTCCTTTGCCTTTTGTGTAACATCAACAGGGAGATATTCATCCATCATAATAACCGTATCTGCTTTGTCAAAATAATCTCCTGATCCACCCAAAACGAGTATTGTAGAAATACCATATTGTAAATAGAGTTGTCTTACCCTATCTAAAAAGGGTGTAATTGGTTCTTTATCTTTTGTTACAAGTTTCTGCATCCTAAGATCTCTTATCATAAAATTAGTAGCTGATGTATCTTCATCTATAAGTAATGCCTTTGCCCCTGACTCCATTGCCTCAATAATATTTGCCGCCTGAGATGTGCTACCACTTGCAAATGTAGTTGAAAAATCTTTAGTAGTTTTTCCCATAGGAAGATTATTAATAAAGGGTGATATGTCTACTTTTTCAATGTTTCTTCCATCTTCTGAACGTATTTTTACAGTATGAAAATCGGTCACTACATATTCTCTACCATCTCCTTTAATATGATTCCATATCCCTGATTCTATAGCCCGAAGTAAGGTGCTTTTTCCATGGAATCCTCCTCCTACGATAAGGGTTACTCCTTTGGGGATACCCATACCGTTTATTTGCTTTCCAGAGGGGAGAGAAAAAGAAACCTCAAGAGATTTAGGAGTCTTAAAAAGGATAGCATCTTCTTTTGAAAGTGGAAGATCACTTATACCACTTTTTCTAGGGAGTAAGGAATTGTTTGCAATAAAAGAGACTAATCCCCTATGAGACAAATTCTCTCTTATGTATTCAATATCCTCAAATAGCTCTACAAATTCCTTTATCTCTTGATATTCATCTTTTTTATAAAAAAGAGAAAAGGAGGCTATTTTGGGAATTTCTGTAAAAAATATAGATGTAGCGATATCTCCTTTTATTCTCCTCCCTTGGGCAGGTAACCCAACTCTAAATCTTACCTCAATAGCTTTAGGGGAAATTACCACAGAGGATCTCTCAAAGACTTTTTGGCCACCAGCTTCTATCCAGATAAGTCCGCTCTTTCCGGTTCCTCTTACACCTTTTCCATATAGAATTATAGCTTTTTTAAATTTTCTTCCTATAAAATCAGATAATGCTATCCTTCTTGTCTTTGTTTTTAAAAACTCCTCAGGAAAAGAAGCTTTCTCAAGAGGAACAGATATTCTCACACGAGAAGGAGAGGCAAAAGGATCTCCTTGTGCATGATCTATAAATAGGTTATAGAGAGGGGATTTATATTCCCCCTCTATACCTTTATAGGCCTTATAGCCAGCCCCATCAATTTTTTTTAATTTTTCTTTCAATAAAGAATCTCTTACTACCATTACTCTCTTAATCCACCTATTGCTCCTCTGGTAACTTTTATCTTAATGCCATTTCCAAGATCAAGTGTAAGTTCATCATCTTTGATATCTAAAATAGTTCCATAAATCCCGCCAATAGTAACAACCTTGTCCCCTTTCTTTAAGTTTGCAAGCATATTTTTTCTCTCTTTTTGCTTTTTTTGCTGTGGCATTATTAGAAAAATATAAAATAAAGCAAAAATAATTATTAAAGGTAAAAGCTGCTGTAATGTCTGTGCATTCATAAATTATTCCTCCTTTTTAGTTTTATATCTCTGTAAAAATTCTTCTTTAAATTCTGAAAATCTCCCATTTCTTATAGCATCCCTAATCTTTCTCATAAAATTTTCCATAAAATAAAGATTGTGCCAGGTAGCAAGTATGGAGGCAAGGATCTCCTTTGCCTTAAATAGATGTCTCAAATAGGCTTTTGTATAGTGTGAGCAGGTATAACAATTACACTCTTTATCTATAGGCGTAAAATCTTCCCTATACATTGCCCTTACAAGAGAAATGGGTCCATCATTTGTAAATACAGATGCATTTCTTGCATTCCTCGTAGGAAGGACACAATCAAACATATCTACCCCTCTTTCTACAGCTTCAAGGATTGCTACAGGTTCACCTACGCCCATAAGGTATCTTGGCTTGCCTTCAGGGATAAGAGGTGTTACCACCTCTAACATTTCATACATTACCTCTTTGGGTTCACCTACACTCAACCCCCCTATGCCATACCCAGGGAAATCAAGTGATACCATCTCCTTTGCAGATTTTTCTCTAAGTTCAGGGAAAAACCCTCCCTGTATTATACCAAAAAGAGCTTGGTCCTCTCTTTTGTGGGCATGCTTACATTTTTCTGCCCATTTAATACTTCTTATCATAGCCTCTTCGGTTTGCACATAGGTTGCAGGATACGGTGCACATTCATCTAGTGTCATAGCAATATCCGAACCAAGAGATTCTTGGATTTCCATTGCAAGTTCAGGAGTAAGGAAGTGCTCACTACCATCTATATGAGATCTAAATACCACCCCCTCATCTTTTACTTTCCTTAAAGAATTTAGGCTAAATACTTGAAATCCACCACTATCTGTAAGAATTGCTCTATCCCAATTCATAAACTTATGCAATCCGCCAGCACGCTCTATAAGCTTGTGTCCAGGCCTTAAATAGAGATGATAAGAATTAGAAAGTATCAATTTTATTCCAATATCCTTCAATGCCTCAGGAAGCATTGCCTTAACAGTCGCCTGAGTTCCAACAGGCATAAAGATAGGTGTCTCCACTTCTTCATGGGTAAGCTTTAGTTTTCCAAGTCTTGCATTTGTTTTTTTATCCTTTGTCAGTATCTCAAATTTCATCATTAATACACAAACATCGCGTCTCCAAAACTAAAAAAGCGATATCTCCTTTCTATAGCTTCATTATATGCCCTAAATAAGAGATCCTTTCCCATCCATGCAGCCATCATTACCAAAAGAGAAGACTTTGGCAAATGAAAGTTAGTAATTATACCGTCTATTAATTTAAATTTATATCCTGGGTATATATATAGGTCTGTCTCTCCATAACCAGGCAAAATTTTTCCATTTTTTGCCATGCTTTCCAAAGTTCTTACTGTAGTAGTGCCAACTGCTATTATTCTCCCTCCTCTTTCTTTTGTCTTGTTTATTTTTTCTGCCACCTCAGGTAAAACCTCAAAATACTCTTTATGCATCTTATGATCCCTTATATCTTCTGTCATTATAGGTTTGAATGTATCTATACCCACATGTAAGGTTATATAGCTTATCTCTACTCCTTTTCTTGACAATTTTTCAAAGAGTTCTTTCGTAAAATGAAGCCCTGCAGTAGGTGCAGCTACTGAACCTTCTTTTTTACTATATATAGTTTGGTAGAGCTCTTCATCTTCTATCTTTTTCTTTATATAAGGAGGAAGAGGAACTTCTCCTACCTTCTTTATGGCTTCTTTAAAAGAATCTTCTGCTTTAAATTTGACAACTCTTATACCTTCATTCTTAACTTCTACAATTTCTCCTTCCATTATGCCAAAAAAATCTATTATTGCACCTTTTTTAAGTCTTTTTCCAGGCTTTACAAGTGTTTCCCATACATAGGGTGAGATCTCTTTGAGGAGAAACACCTCTACATTAGCACCTGTCTTCTTTTTACCTTTTAATCTTGCGTATATAACCCTTGTATCATTTAATACCAAATGATCTCCTTCATCCAAAAATTCAGCTATTTCATAAAAAACATGATGAGAAATCTTTCCATCTCTTCTATTTATAATCATTAATTTACATCTATCTCGCGGAATTACTGGTTCTTGTGCTATGTAATCACTTGGTAAGTAGTAATTATAATCCTCTAATTTGAACATAACTACCTATACAATCTCACCAATTTTACATTATGGTAATAATATTTCAGTATATCCTTATAATTATACCCCATCTCTGCAAGTGCCTTTGCCCCCCATTGAGAAAGACCTACACCATGACCAAGTCCTCTTCCCTTAAATAAGAAAATAGCATTTCCGGTATCTACTTCTTTCTCTTCTTTTACTATCTTAACCTCTTTATTTTTCTGATTCATATCTTCTTTCAAAAGAGCAATAAGTTCCTCCATAGTCCAATCATCTTTTTCTTGGAACTTTTGAGTAATACTTGTATCACTGTCTATTCTCTTTATTACCATTATTTTCTTTTTTCCTGATAACTTTTCTATCGAAAAAAAAGTACTTTTCAACTTTCCTACACCAACTAAAAATCTAAAATTAGTACCTTTTAGGGAAATCCTACCTTTTCGGCCCAAAAGAGATAGCTTATATATTCTACCATGGGGGGAAAGCTTATCTATCACAATATCATATACATCTCCTATATCTTTCTTATACCATTTATAAACTTTTTTTCCTAAAGTTTTTCCATCTATCTGAAATTCCCAATCTATATTTTTGGTAGGATGTTCAAAGTCAGACTTTACAGCCCTCAAATAAGGTATATATTTACCCCATACATATTCACTATCCTCTGTATATCCTCCACTTGCAGAATGATATACGGAATCTATGGGTTTGCCTTTGTAGGTAAGTATAAGACCCCTCGTCTCATCTACTGCCCTATTTGTTATAAAAGATTCATGTGTCACCCCTCCATAAAGTTGACAATGAGTAGTTGCGCAAAGATTAAAGCCCTCTTTTTTATGTTTATTCCAATTGTACAAAGCAAAGGTTCTTGCTATAATTGCTTGACTTTTTATAGCATTAACTGGCCATTTTTCCGATATCTCCATCCGTATAACACCTTTTAGATAATCCTCCAATGGTAACACATTTACAACATTCATTCCACTTTTAATAGAAGGATATAGTTCTATATATCCTCTATATGTTCTATTTCCTACTTTTATAATTCCCCCATTAGGTACCACTTTTATCCTATTTTTACGATAGGATAAAAAAGAAATAGCACCATTTACAAATTTAAATTGAAAAATATTAGGGTCTTTTGTAGCAAGAATAAGACCATGTGAATCATAAACAGAAAATCCTGACTTTGAAAAAATAGAAACAGAACTAGTATTTAACTTTATACCTATCCTTATAATAGGTTCTGCTTTTGAAAAACCAAAGGAAGAAATAATAAAAATAAATAAAAAAACTATAAAAAATAAAATATAGGACTTTTTCATTTATGCCCTCTCAGAAGAAGATTAAGCACAATTGTAAGGATAATACTTATAAGAATTGAGGTCACAATAGGAAAATAAAATACAAAATTTCCTCTTTTTATATAAATATCTCCGGGCATCTTTCCAAAAAAAGGCATTTTTCCTAAAACAAGGAGGAAAAGGCCCATAAACAAAAGTATCAGACCAAACATAATAAGAAGTTTTGCCATATTGTTAAAATCTATCATCCCTTTTTCACCCCTAAATATCTCTCTTTTTCACTGTAAATACAGCCACAGTAATTCTGTCTATAAAGTCCTAGCTCCTTGGATATCTTTATGGTTTCTTTCCATCCTTTCCTAAAATCGTAATAATAAAACTTTATACCATAATCTTTGGCAAGACTAAATCCTATATCTTTTATAAGGTTATGATTTTGATAGGGACTTGACAAAAGTGATGTAGTAAAATAATCAAATTTTCCATTTTTTGCATATATTGCAGCACTTTTTAACCTCATAAAATAGCAATATCTACACCGTATCATAAAATTTTCTCTATAAACTACACCCCTTAGAAATTCTTCAAGGTCGTAACTATCTCTATACAATACTCTAAAACCCTCTATTTCAGAAAATTTCTCCACAGCCTCTTTTCTTTTAAGGTATTCCGTATAGGGATGAATATTTGGATTATACCAAAAACCCATAACGGTAAATCCTTGTGATTTAAGATATCGATAAGGGTATGTGCTACATGGGGCACAACACATATGGAGAAGGATTTTCATCTTTCCTCCTCCGAAAAAATGCCAAATCTCTTTTTACCTAGATGCTTATATGTAAGGGGGGTAGCTATCCTGCCCCTCGGAGTTCTCCCAATAAGTCCCATTTGTAAAAGATATGGTTCATATACCTCGGAAATAGTATCTACCTCTTCTGAGACAGAGGCAGCAAGGGTGCTAAGACCAACAGGCCCACCTGCAAATTTATCCACTATGGTTTTTAATATTTCTCTATCAATCTTGGTAAGACCTAGTTCATCTATCTCTAAAAGCTCTAGAGAGTCTTTTGCAATTTCTAATGTAATTATGCCATCTCCTCTTATCTGAGCAAAATCTCTTACTCTACGCAACAACCTATTGGCAATCCTAGGTGTACCTCTTGATCTTTTTGCAATCTCAAATGCAGCATCACTTTGTATCTCCACTTTTAGAATCTTCGCCGAACGAAGAATAATCTCTTTAAGTTCTTCTGGTGTATAAAAGTCTAATCTCTCTACAATACCAAACCTACTTAACAAGGGGGCATTTACAAGCCCTGTACGAGTAGTTGCCCCTACCAATGTAAATCTTGGTATATCAAGTCTTATAGTTCTTGCACTTGGCCCTTTTCCCAAGACGATATCAAGCTTAAAATCCTCCATTGCAGAATAAAGGATCTCTTCTACCTGTTTATTCAATCTATGAATTTCATCTATGAACAATACTTCCTTTTCTTCAAGATTAGTAAGGATAGCGGCAAGGTCTCCTGCTCTTTCGATGGCAGGGCCTGAAGTTATCCGAATATCTGAATCCATTTCATAAGCTATTATGTGGGCAAGTGTTGTCTTACCAAGGCCAGGTGGACCATAAAGTAGGGTATGGTCCATAGGTTCACCCCTCTGAATGGCTGCCTTTATAAAAAGACTTAGCTTTTCCCTAATCTTTTCCTGGCCAATAAACTCCTTAAGTCGTCGAGGACGAATATTCTCTTCAAATTCTATATCTTCAGTTTTTTTCACAGCTTCTATAGTTTCTCTATCCATTTTTATCCATTTCCTTTAAAATCACCCTGATAATCTCATTTACATTTCCATTTTTTGGAATCTTATCTTTTATTCTCTTAATTGTCGATCTTATCTCAGATTTAGAGTATCCCAGGGCCTCAAGGCCTAAATACACATCTTCCATATCTATTATTTCTCCTTCTCTTTCACCAAAACCCTTCTCGATTGTACCCTTTAACTCAAGTATCATTCTTTGTGCAGTTTTCTTGCCTATTCCCGGCACCCTTTTAAGTGCATCTATATCCTCTTCCATGATTATAGCTTCTAACTTTTTCGGGGGGAAAAGAGATAGGATAGCAAGGCCAGTTTTTGGACCTACTCCACTTACACTGGTAATAAGGAGAAATAAATCTCTCTCTTCTCTTTTTAGAAAACCAAAAAGTGAGATATCTTTTTCTTTGATCTGAAGATAGGTATAGAGTTTTACTTCATCTCCAGGTTTACCTGTTTTCTCTAAGACAGATAAAGGAACCTCTATTTTAAATCCAAAACTTCCTGTATTCACTATAAGAAAATTTACTCCAACATATTCTAATGTACCTTTTATAAATTCTATCATTTGATTTTATCAAACCTTTCCATATAGATACAGGTTAAAGCAATAGCAAGGGCATCTGCTACATCATCTGGTTTAGGTATTTTTTCAAATTTCAATATAGACTTCACCATATATTGAACCTGTTGCTTGGTAGCCCTTCCATATCCTGTCATAGCCTGTTTTACTTCAAGGGGAGTGTATTCTCTTATAGAAAGCCCCTTTAATTTGGCAGATAGAATTATTACACCTCTTGCCTCCCCTACTCCTAAGACAGTTTTTGCATTTTTATTAAAAAACAATTTCTCCAGAGATAAAACATCTGGAGAAAAGGAATCTATAATATTTACAATTTTATGATATATATTTACCAATCTCTCTCCTGGATCCCCTTTTACAGTCCGTATGGCTCCATACTCAAGAACCTCTATATTTTTGTTTTCCTTTTTTAAAATACCATAACCTATAAGGGCATATCCAGGATCAATACCCAATATAATTATTTACTCAATTCCTCCATGAGTTCTTTACTTATATCAAAATTAGAATATACTTGCTGTACATCATCATGATCTTCCAACTCATCCATAAGTTTTATCATCTGCTCGGCCTCTTTCCCTTCAAGTTTTACTGTAGTCTGAGGTACCATTGTTATCTCTGCATAAGATGGCTCAAAACCATTTTCGGTAGCTAAGGCCTTAAATTTATCGAAATCATTAGGGGCTACAGTTATCTCTACTCCATCCTCTGTTTCAGTCATGTCAAGTGCTTCTGCCTCTAGGGCAAGCTCCATAAGTTTATCTGTGTCAATACCCTCTCCTTGAAAAGAGAATACCCCTTTTCTCTCAAACATCCAAGCAACACACCCGGATTCTCCAAGACTTCCGCCATGTTTAGAAAAAATATGTCTTACCTCTGCGGCTGTTCTATTTCTATTATCTGTAAGTGCCTCTATCATTACAGCAACACCACCAGGACCATATCCTTCATAAGTAATTTCTTCATAATTTGTTCCAGAATCAAGACCTGCCCCTTTTTCTATAGCCCTTTTAATGTTGTCATTAGGCATATTGTAACTCTTTGCCTTTTCAATTGCCAACCTTAATTTATTATTTTTTTCTGGATCTGGTCCACCTTCTCTTGCCGCAACCATTATTTGTCTAATTAATTTTGTAAAAATTTTTCCCCTCTGTGCATCTACTTTTGCTTTTTTATGTTTAATAGAATGCCATTTTGAATGTCCTGACATATATAACCCCTCTCTTTTCTATTTTTTTCTAATTTTACCATATACCAAAAGAAGTTTCAATAGAAAATCCACATCTACCTACTCTTATCTTTTAAATATCTCGGGCAAAACCCTTTTATGTGCACTTTTTTTCCGCATTGCTTCTATTTTTTCTATTACTTTTGGATCTCCTTTCCCTGTAAGAAGATATGTATCTAATTCTTCATAGGTAAGCCCCATTTCCTTTTCATCTGTTTGGCCTTCCCAAAGACCAGCAGAAGGTGGCTTTACTATGATTTCTCCTGGTATATCAAGACATCTTGCAAGTTCTCTAACTTCAGACTTTACAAACCCCCCGAGGGGAAGCAAGTCCACACCTCCATCACCATATTTTGTAAAATAGCCTACCTCTAGCTCAGATCTATTCCCTGTGCCTACTACCATATAGTTGTATGTATTTGCAAAATAGTAAAGGGTAACCATTCTAAGTCTTGGTTTTATATTTGCTCGTGCAAGTTTTATATTATTCCCTTCCTCTGGCAGTATCTCAATATATTTATCATATATAGGTTCAAGAGGGACTATTCTATATTCTATGCCAAATCTTTCAGCAACTTTTATAGCATCTCTTTTATCTCGTTCATTACTATAACAAGGCATTATTAGACCTAAAGAACTATTAGGAAATGCCTTTTTTGAAAAAGCGCCAACTACGGAAGAATCTATCCCCCCACTTAAGCCAAATACAACTCCAGAAGCCCCTGCCTCCTCCACTTTTTGTCTTAACCACAAAATCAATTCATCGCAAACTTTCTTTGCATCCATAAATAAACCTCCTTACTGTCTAAACTAAAATATAATTATATATAAAAATCCTGAAATTCCCAAAAATATAGAAGGTCCTATCAGAAATTTATAAATTTTCGAAAAATCAGCCTTGAAATATTCCTTAGTAAGAACAAGACAGAGATGAAATGGAGAAAGAAGTACCCCTATAAAACCAAACAAAAAAGCAAGACCTACATAATCTAAGTTAACAATCCCCCCTTGTGTAAAAATAGAAGAAAGGATTGGGAAAGTAATGCCTACAAACCCATGGGTAATACCTGTAAGAAGACCTATGAAAAATGGAAGAGCCATTATAGTAACCAGATTACTTATATGGAGGGTTACAAAAAACTCTGGAAAACTTTTGGCACTATTTGTAATTTCTAGAATATCCTTAAAATAAAAAATACCAAATATAAGTAGTATTAGGCTAAGAGAAAAACCTTTTTTAAAAGAAATACCCACATCCTTCAGTTTAAATTTATATATAAATATAAACAAAAGTATTGTAGTTCCTAAAGAATATAAAATATCAAATTTTAGAATAAAAATTAGACCAAGTACCAAGATTATAGGCCAAAGACTTAAGAGAAGACCCCTTACATTTTCCCAAAATCTGCTCATATCTATCTTTGTCCTTTTGAGATTGGTTCCCATAAAAGCAAGGAGTAAAAATCCACCTAATATTGCAAATATGGTAAAAGGAAACTGATGCATAATGAGAGTAGGTATAGAAAGCCCTAAAAGGGCACTCTCTAAGATAAGACCAGGGTATATTGGGAGTGAATATTCCCATACATGCCTAAACCAAAAATTATAAAAAGATTTCTCCTCAGGGGGAATATCAAGCCCAGAAGATGCACCCTCTACCATAGGGGCAGAAAAAAGGGCACCTCCTGGCATAGGTAAAAGTCCAATAATTGCAGGGAGAATCGCAATAGCAAATCTTCTATCTGGGAATATAGAGCTTATATATTTACTCATATTATCCAGATGTCCTCTCTTTTTAAGCATTGTACCTAATGTAGTTATAAAACCAACTACAAGTAGTATTTTAATTATATACCACTGACTTATCACATGAAACAATCTACCTACCAGAAGGATAGGTCCTTTTCCAAAGATTAGCCCAAGAGAAAAAGCGGCAATAAACATGACCCAACCAATAGAAACCCTTTTTCGCAATAAAAAAATCATAAAGACAAATATTAATGTAACTTTTAAGACAGCTAAACCTCCTTGCATCTACTCATCTCTCCTATATTTTTTAGAAAGTTCCCTATACATTAGAGCATTTTTACGGGTATGTTCCAGCTCTTCTTCACTTACCCCTCTTACTATCTTTCCCGGTATACCCATTACAAGGCTCCTCGGAGGTATCTTCTTCCCAGGGGGAACCACACTTCCTGCTGCAATGATAGACCCTTCCCCTATCTCTGCACCGTTTAACACAATAGCCCCTATCCCTATTAAAACATTATTGCCTACCCTGCAACCATGAAGGGTAACACTATGTCCAATAGTTACATACTCTCCTACTACGGTAGGCTTATCAAAATCAAGATGAATAACGGAATTGTCTTGTACATTGGAAAATTTCCCTATTTGTATATAAGAGATATCAGCTCTTAACACTGCACCAGGCCATATACTTACACCACTTTCAAGTCTTACATCACCTATAAGGGTAGCGTTTTCAGCTATATAGACATCCTCTGGAAACTTTGGGTATTTTTCTTCAAACTTCATAATCATCCTATTTCCCCCTTAGTTTTCATATTTTTTTAATTATAACACAAAAATACATAAATGCCCTTTTACTTTAATTCTATTATTTTTTTTCTTAAATATAACAAGTAATAAAAAATATTAAAAGTAATATACAGCTTGACTTTTTCTTACCTAAATGATAAAATTTCTTAGATTCTAGGTAAAAATGACTTGCTTAACTTATTAATGTTTAAAAATTTTTACCATAATATTTATTTTATCAAAACATAAATAACTTCTATACAAAAATAAAGGAGTCTACCTATATGAGATTAAAAAAGGAGATAACCTTCATAGGTATATTCAGTATTGCAACAGGTGCCATGATCAGTTCAGGGATCTTCATCTTGCCCGGAATTGCCTATGCGAAGATAGGGCCACTTATCTTGGTATCGTATCTTTTGGCCGGTGTATTTGCTCTAATCGGAATATTAAGTACGATAGAACTTTCCACTGCTATGCCCAAGGCAGGGGGTGATTATTTCTTTATAAATAAAACCCTTGGTCCTCTTATGGGGACTATTGCCGGGCTTTTGGGATGGCTTGCCCTTTCTCTAAAAAGTGCCTTTGCTATCTTCGGAATTGCAGAAATTCTATATCTTTTCACAAAGATAAACCCTACTGTTTTATCATTTTTTCTCTGTATAATATTTTTAATATTGAACATTGTAGGAGTGAAAGAAACGGTAAAATTCCAAATATTTTTAGTAGTAGGACTATTTTTATTAATAGTCATATACATCCTAGTAGGCTTTTTTAAGATAGAGAGCCAGATGCTTTTTTCTACTTTAAGACCGTATAATAGTAAAAATATCTTATCTATTCTTTCTATTACAGGCTTTATCTTTATCTCTTTTGGGGGTTTGTTAAAAATTGCAAGTGTTTCTGAAGAGATAAAAAACCCAAAAAAAATTCTTCCCATAGGAATAATCAGTTCTATAATTGTCGTTACTATATCGTATGTTTTTATGTTAATAGTAGCCATAGGGACATTAAAAGCGCCACAATTTGCAAAATCTCTTACTCCTATAGCTGATTCTGCAAAGATTATTATGGGTACACCTGGATTTGTTATTATTTCTTTCGCATCTATGCTTGCATTTGTAACCACTGCAAATGCAGGAATTATGTCTGCATCACGGTACCCTTTGGCTTTAAGTAGAGACGGACTACTCCCTAAATTCATAAGTGGAATTGGTAAAAAATATCATACTCCCATCACCTCAATACTCTTAACCGGTATTGTAATATTTTTTTCTTTACTTTTGCCTTTGGAAGAGCTTGTAAAAATTGCATCTACTATCATACTTAGTTCTTATGTGCTTACAAATTTATCTGTGATCGTTTTAAGAGAAAGTAAACTGGTAAATTACAAACCAAGTTTTAAAGCACCATTTTATCCATGGCTTCAAATCTTAAGTATAGGTGTATTTTCATTTTTTATAATAGATCTTGGGGTAGAAGCCGTAGAAATCGTTATAGCTTTTCTTATTCTATGCATACTTCTTTATTTTCTCTATGGCAAAAGACACAAGAGAGGAGACTATGCCTTTCTCTATCTTTTAAAAAGGATAGTAGATAAAAATATTACGGGAAACTTAGAAGACGAGTTAAAAGATATACTTCGCAATAGAGATAGTGAAGACAGAGACTAAAACTAAAATTATTTTTTCTTGAGGGATTAACATGGAAGAAATCGTAGTTATAGGTCTCTTTATTCTAATCGCAGGGGTATTATCTATAAATCTGGACATAATTGCCGCAATATTTGAGATCCTTGCAGGGATGATTGCTATATCTTTAACACATATCGGAATACTACACTTTGCCAAGATTGAAACAATCGATATCCTTGCAAATATAGGAATGATATGTGCTATGTATATTGCTGGATTAGATATAGATATAGACCTTTTAAGAACTAATCTTAAAAAAAGTCTTATTATAGGTTTTTCAGGCTTTCTATTCCCCTTCTTGGCAACATTTATCTTTATGATAGGATTAATTTCAAGGATTTTAAACATGAATCTCCATCAGGTACTTTTAATGTCAACTATATTTTCAGCTACCTCTCTTTCGATAATAAGCCCTATACTAAGGAAAAAAGGAAATGGAAAGGTAAATGAGGCAGGGAAAATAATTTTGTCTGCAGCAATGATAGGAGAACTATCGGCTATTACAATATGGAATATATTTTTTACCAAATTTTCTATAGAAATTGTATTTCTAATAGTATTGTTATTTATATTCAGTCATTTCTTTCCATTTTTTGGGAAGAAAATATTCTCAAGATTTAAAGGAAATGTATTTGAATTTGAGCTCAAGATTATTCTCCTTACCCTTCTCGTAATTGCAGTTGTATCTGAGAAAGTAGGTGTTGACTCTGCAATAATTGCATTTGTACTTGGAATGATTACATCAGAGGT
>CAYWXH010000014.1:17420-36024 GCA_964462295.1 uncultured Atribacterota bacterium | reverse complement strand
TTTGGTATATTATACATTAGTTTTCTTGTATTGTAAATCATTTGTCATTGCGAGGGAGCCCGTACACCCCCCCACTGTCATTGCGAGGAGCGAAGCGACTTGGCAATCTTTGGTACCGAAAAACAGTACGTACGGAAATAAGGGGCCTAAAAGAGAGATTGCCACAGGCCACTCCGTGGCCCTCGCAATGACAACACCACATCCTGTCATTGCGAGGAGCCCGTATTTTGGGCGACGTGGCAATCTCTGGTACCTCAAAGGAAAGGTTATTTCGGGGTTGGAGGATAACCCCTCGTAATGACAAAGGGTAAGGGTGGCCCTTGCAATGACAATAAGTGAGAGCAAGCCTTTCAATGATTCTTGTCATCCTTTTTACCCGATATTTATATTGACTTTTCTTTTGTGTTATAATACATAAAGTAAGGGAGGTTTTCATATGATTTCAAAAGAAAATATAAAAAAGATAGATGAGTTTAAATATATGATATCAAAAGGGGCTATACCTTGTATGAAGGTTCCGGGGATATTTTATGCAGATGATGCCCTTTTGCAAAAAGCCTTTGAGGACAATGCACTTTTGCAACTTGCAAATGTTGCATGTCTTCCTGGTATAGAGAAATATTCTATCGCTATGCCTGATATCCATTGGGGTTATGGATTTCCCATTGGAGGGGTTGCTGCTACAAACCCTGAAGAAGGTGGGGTAATATCTCCTGGAGGCGTAGGCTTTGATATAAATTGCCTTTCTCCAAATACAAATATTTTGTCTTCTGATGGTTATTTGATAAATATTGAGAAACTATTGGAAGAGGAGATAGAAGATAAAGAGATAAAGGTATATAATTTAAAGCATGGTCATAATGATGCATCCCCCATTTTTTTTGCAGCCCAGAGAGAAAAGGATGAAATGGCTATAAGGGTCTTTACGGAAAGTAGAAGGGAATTAGAAGGAAGCAAAGACCACCCTGTTTTGACAAAAGATGGATACAAAGCAATGGAAGAATTAAAAGAAGGTGATTTTATAGTAACATATCCTTTTGATGGGGTAAAATATGAAAGACGAAATGAGACAATTCTTGGCGAAATAGATTTTGAAGATATAGATCCTCAGGCCCTTTCCTTTTTAAAAAATAAAGGACTTATTCCTTTTTCGTATAACCATCCCAAAATAGGAAGTATAGTAAAAATTTTGGGATTTGCATTTGGAGATAGCTCTTTATCCTATAATGCTGAGAGGCTTACCCTTATATTTTATGGAAAAAAGAGAGAAATGATAAATATTTCAAAAGAATTTTCTCACCTTGGGATAAAAGTTCCCCCTGTTCATCTAAGAAGGCGGAAGATAGAGATTAGAAGTCCATGGAATAAAGGGTATGTGTCTAATACATCTGAATATTCTATAAAAATAGCTTCTCGGGCGATAGCTTACTTTTTCCATAAGTTAGGTCTTCCTATAGGAAAAAAGACAAGAGTTCCATATAGGGTTCCAAAGTGGATAAAAGAGGCTCCATTTTGGATAAAAAGGCTCTTTTTGGCATCTCTTTTTGGAGCAGATGGCTCACGGCCTGTTTTTAAAAGATATACACCTTTACCCATATCTCTTACACAGGTTAAGTATAGTTTCTTAGAGAATGAATTACTCTCTTTCCTTCAAGATATAAAGGATCTTTTTGCAGAATTTGATATAGATACAGATCTCTATAAGATAAAATCCCTAAAAAATAGGGTAACTTATAGGCTGTTTATAGGAAAAGAAGAATCTATAATGAATTTTTTAGGAAAGATAGGATATGAGATTTCTGATGAGAAAAAGGAGTTAGGTCTGTGGGCATATGAATATTTAAAAAGGAAGGCTGCCATAAAAGAACTGAGAGAGAGTGTAAAAGATAAGGCCTTACAATATTATAAAAGAGGAGATTTGCCAACTGAAATATTTCGTAAGCTAGATAATAGATATATAAATGAAAGATTTATAAAAAGGGCAATATACGAAGATAGTAAGGGAGTGAGAATAGGAGATGTATTGCCTATTTTTGATAGATTTTTAAAAGATTTCGCCCTTCCAGGCGGATTTGTTTTGGATGAAATAAAAAAAATAGAAATAGTAAAACCTACCTATGAGAGCTTTTTCGATATTGGAGTTTTGCATGATGCACATAACTTTATTGCAAATGGAATATTAGTTCATAATTGTGGAATTCGTGTACTCCGTACCAATCTTACCCGTGATGATATTGATGATAAAAAATTAAAAGAGCTTATATACAACCTCTTTTCCGAGATACCATCAGGACTTGGAAAAAAGGGAAAGATAAGGCTTTCCAAAAGTGAACTCAGAAAGGTTATAAAAGAAGGGGCAAAGTGGGCAGTGAAAAACGGATATGGAAATGAGGAGGATTTAGAGTATATAGAAGAAGAGGGTCGCATGAAAGATGCAGATCCAGATGCCATAAGTAAAAGGGCATTTGAACGTGGTGCACCTCAGCTTGGCACACTAGGATCTGGTAATCATTTCTTGGAAATTCAGTATGTAAGTAAGATCTTTTCCGAACCTGAGGCCCGTATATTAGGCCTTTTTCCCGGGCAGATTACAGTAATGATCCATACGGGCTCCCGTGGGTTTGGTCATGAGGTCTGTAGTGATTATCTTGATGTGATGCAATCTGCCTCTTATAAGTATGGGATAGAGCTTCCTGACCGGCAACTTGCATCTGTTCCATTTGATTCTCCTGAAGGGAGGGCATACTTTTCTGCAATGGCAGGTGCATCTAATTTTGCATGGGCAAATAGGGAAATTATCACCCACTGGGTAAGGGAAGTCTTTTATCATGTGCTTAGAATGGGTCCAAAAGAACTTGGTATGTCCCTTGTCTATGATGTTGCACACAATATCGCAAAGAAAGAGATTCATAAGATAAATGGAAAAGAGACCCTCCTTGTTGTTCATAGGAAAGGTGCAACCCGGGCATTTGGTCCCGGACATCCTGATATACCGAAGGCATATAAAAAGATAGGACAGCCTGTCCTTATCCCTGGCGATATGGGTAGAAGTTCATATATTTTATTAGGGACGAATAAGGCAATGGAGGAGACCTTTGGCTCTGCCTGTCATGGTGCAGGAAGGCTTATGAGTAGAAATAAGGCCAAAAAAGCGGCAAAGGGAAGGGACATAACAGAAGAATTGCGAAAAAAGGGTATTATGGTAAAATCTTTGAGTAAGGCAACTCTTTCTGAAGAGATGTCAGATGCATATAAAGATGTAAATGAAGTGGTAAATATAGTGGATTTATCAGGTATAGCTAAAAAAGTAGTTAAACTTAAACCTATAGGTGTTATGAAAGGTTAAAAGGGAGGAGATATATATGATCGATATTAAGCTTATAAGGACAAATCCTGATTTTGTAAAGGAGGGACTTAAAAAGAGGGGTAGGAATCCAAATATAATTGATGAAATTTTAGAAAAAGATACCAAAAGAAGAGAGATCCTAAAAGAGGTAAATACCCTCAAAAGAGAAAGAAATGAAGCAGGAGAGGAGATAGCAAAACTTAAAAGGGAAAAAAAGGATGCAAGTCATATTATAAGTTTGATGAAGGAAAAATCAGATAAGATAAAAGAACTTGATGCCGAAGTTTCAAATTTGGAAGAGATGATAGAGAAACTCCTTCTTGAAATCCCCAATATCCCCCATGAGTCTGTTCCAGTTGGTCCTGATGAGACGGCAAATGTAGAGATAAGGAGATGGGGAATGCCAAGGGAGTTTGATTTTCCTGTAAAATCTCATTGGGATATAGCAGAATACTTAGGAATGATAGATTTTGAGCGAGGAACGAGATTGTCAGGCAGTAGGTTTGTAGTCCTTAAAGGGTGGGGTGCCATAATGGAACGTGCCCTTATAAACTTTATGCTTGATCTTCATGTGAAAGAACAGGGTTATTTAGAAATAATCCCCCCTTATCTTGTAAATTCTGATACTATGATGGGGACAGGACAACTCCCAAAGTTTAAAGATGAGCTTTATAAGTGTGAAAATGAAGATCTCTACCTTATACCTACAGCAGAAGTACCCCTTACAAACATGTTTAAAGATGAAATCATAGATGGGGATCGACTTCCTTATTATTTTACGGCATATACTGCATGTTTTAGAAAAGAGGCAGGCTCCTACGGAAAAGATATAAGGGGCATCATAAGACTCCATCAATTTAATAAAGTGGAACTTGTAAAGATTTGTCGCCCTGAAACCTCATATGATGAACTTGAAAAACTTACAACAGATGCAGAAGAAGTGCTTAAGAAATTAGGCCTTCCCTATAGGGTTGTAGTACTTTCTACAGGTGATATGGGATTTTCTGCCGCCAAAACTTATGACCTTGAGGTATGGGTACCATATGAGGGTAAATATAGAGAAATTTCCTCATGTTCCAACTGTACCGATTTTCAGGCACGGAGGATGAATACAAGATTCCGTCCAGGTGAGATGGAAAAACCGGTATTTGTTCATACCCTAAATGGTTCTGGTGTGGCAGTGGGACGTACAATGGTTGCAATTTTGGAAAACTATCAACAAGAGGATGGATCAGTTGTAATTCCAGAGGCACTAAGGCCCTATATGGGAGGAAAAGAGCGTATAACGCCTGATGATAAGGCCCCATTTTAGGAGGATGATATGTTGACACATGATCAGATTAGAGAACTGTTGCTTCTTGCAAAAGGTGATGCTGATTTTTCAGAACTTTATTTTGAAGATACTGTATCTCTTACAATAAAGTTTGAATCAGGAAGGATAGAGGAGATAACAGGCGGAATAGACAAAGGCGTCTCTCTAAGGGTAGTAAAGGGAGATAGGGAATATTTCTCATATACTACCACTATAGATTTCGAAAGACTTCGTAGTATGGCAGAAACATTTAGTAAACTTTTTATAGGGACAGGCCCAAAGGAATTATCTATAAAAGATATAGATTATAAAAACCCATCAAAAGTAAAAATTCCGCCTGTTTCTGTCCCTTTAGAAGATAAGATAGAACTTGTAAAAAGGGCAGATATGGTGGCTCGAGAATATGCCCCTGAGATAGTTCAGGTAACTACCCTTTATTTAGATACCAAAAAAACCATAGATATATATAATTCCTATGGGGAACATACCCATGATGATAGGACATATACCTCTTTTCTTGTACAGACTGTCGCTACAGATGGAAAGGATGTGCAGACAGGGTATGAGGTTATATCAGGTACGGTAGGTTTTGAGCTTTTTGAAAAGACACCACCTGAGGAGGTAGCAAAAAGGTCTGCAAGGCTTGCCATGACACAGTTGCGTGGTGAGCCTGCCCCTGCTGGAACATATCAGGTTGTGCTTTCTTCATCTGCTGGTGGTACTATGGTACATGAGGCATGTGGACATGGACTTGAGGCAGATCTTGTGGAAAAGGGTGGATCTGTTTATAAAGATAAGATAGGACAAAAGGTGGCAAGTGAACTTATTACTGTAGTAGATGATGGAACCCTTCCGGGAAAGAGGGGAACATCTGGGATAGATGATGAGGGTATTCCCTCTCAAAAGGTAGTACTTATCGAAAACGGTATATTAAAAGGGTATCTCCACTCTAGAAAAACAGCACGACGGTTTGGTGTTTCTCCAACAGGAAACGGAAGAAGGGAGAATTTCCGTCACCTTCCTATTCCAAGGATGAGAAATACGCTTGTTTTACCAGGAAAGGATGACCCAGATAAAATTATAAAAAGTGTAAAAAAGGGTATACTTATAAAAAAGATGGGCGGAGGGCAGGTAGATATTACAAGTGGTGATTTTATATTTAACTGTCCTGAGGCATATCTTATAAAAGATGGTGTACCTACTAAGGCACTTCGTGGGGCAACCCTTATAGGAAATGGCCCAAAAGTTTTGGAATCTATAGACATGGTAGGTAATGACCTTGGGTTTGCGGTGGGGACCTGTGGTAAAGATGGACAAGGGGTACCTGTCTCTGATGCACAACCTACAGTAAGGATTCCCCAGATAGTAGTAGGAGGTATTGTAAAATGAAAAAATGGAAAGAGGTGGCAACCTCAGAATTTAAAAGATTAAATATAAAAAATGGTGAGATCTATGTTCGAAATTCAAAAAGTATAAGCATAGAGTATAGAAATAAAGAATTAGAGGCATTTAAGGAGGAAGATGAAAGAGGTGGAGCAATAAGGATTATAAATGACCATAAATTGGGTTTTTCTTATACCTCTTCCCTTGATGATGAGAGTATAAAGAAGGTGATAAATAGTGCATATGAGTTCTCACGATTTACAGAGGAAAACGCTAATTATCGTATCTTATCTTATGATTTACCACCACAGGATGTAAATATATATGACCCTGATATTTTGGATCTTAGTATGGAGGCCCTTGTGTCTTATGCTGAGCGTATAGAGGATGCGGCAAGGAGTTATGATGATAGGATTAGAGATTTTAGAGAGATTTTAGTAAAGAAAGGATATGGTACCATCGAGCTTTACAATACATATGGTATAGAAAGAAGTTATGACTTTACATTTATCTACCTTTCTGTAGAGGTTATTGCAGAGGATAAAGGAGAAAGAGAGATGGGTTATGAAATGGCCCTTTCCCCTTTTTTATACCGTATAGACCCCGAAGAGATAGGAAAGATTGCAGCATATAAGGTAATTTCAAAATTGGGAGGAAAGATTTACAAAACAGGGAAATTTCCCGTGGTCTTTAGTCCTGAGGCAGAAGCAGAGCTTTTGGGTGCACTATTTCCTGCATTCTCTGGTGAGAATGTTATGAAAGGTAAATCTATTTTTGCAAATATGTTGGGAGAAGATATTGCAAGTTCTGAGGTTACCCTTGTAAATGATGGGACACTACCTGAGGGCGTCTCTACTTCTCCATTTGATGATGAGGGTGTCCCTACAAAAAGAACTGAGATTATATCAAAAGGAAGGCTTAATGCTTACCTCCATAACCTATATAGTGCTTCATATTTTAATACAGAAAGTACAGGGTCAGGATTTAGAACATCTCTTAAACTATTGCCTACAGTCTCCCCAGCAAATCTTCACCTTATCCCAGGGAAGATAACACCAAAGGATATTATCTCAGAGGTAAGGGAGGGGATCTATATAACTTCGATAATGGGTGCACATACAATAAACCCTATATCCGGTGATTTTTCTGTAGGAATTACAGGGCAACTTATCGAAAATGGAGAAATTGCTTATCCTCTTAAGGGAATGACCCTTGCAGGAAATCTTAAGGACTTTTTAAAAGGTATTAGAATAGTTGGTAATGACCTTAAGTTTTTCCCACAAGGCATAGGAGGATCTACTACCTTAGTAGAGGGGTTAAGTATAGGTGGAAAATAAGAGACCAGGGGCAGATGCCCTTTGGAAAGAAATAATAGAGGATTTTTTTCCATATTTTATTAAGTTTTTTCATCCTATGCTCTATGAAGATATAGACTTTAAGAGGGGATATAAGTTTTTAGACAAAGAGTTTAACATAATAAAACCTCTATCTAAAGCAAAGAAGAGATTTGTTGATAAACTTGTCCAGGTAAATTTGAAAAACAGTGATGAGAGATGGATCCTTATACATATAGAGATTCAGGGATATAACGAAAAAGAATTTCCCCTTAGGATGTTTACCTATTTTTATAGAATCTTTGATAAATATAGGAAAAAAATAGTCTCTCTTGCCGTTTTTACTGACAGAGATAGTAGATACAAACCTTTTGAGTACAAGTATGATTTTTATGGAACAGAGCTTATATATAGGTACAATGTTTCAAAAATTTTAGAATATAAAGATTCTTATCTTAGAAAGGTGGATAACCCATTTTCCCTTGTGGTACTTGCTGTAAAATATGCACAAGCTGCAAAAAATGATGAAGATAAAAAGTTAAGGTTTACAAGGGAACTTGTGAGACTTATGTATGAAAAGGGTAAAACAGAATATGAAGTGGTAAAGCTTTTTAAGTTTATTACCGGGCTTTTGTATATTTCTGATCCTATGAAACAAGGTATAATATTAGATGAGGTAAGAGAGATTGAGGAGGTGAAAAATGTGAAGTATGTATCTTATGTTGAGGAGTATTTAGAAAGAGTGGGTATGGAAAAAGGCATGAAAAAAGGGATGAAAGTAGGTATGGAAAAGGGCATGGAAAAGGGCATGGAAAAAGGTATGGAAAAGGGGCTCCAACAGGGTTTAAAAGTAGCCCTTAAGATAAAATTTGGAAAAGAGGGTGTAGAATTTTATAAAAAATATATAGACAAAGAAATAGCTCTTGAAAAATTGGAAAAACTTTTAGAAAAAGTGGAAAAGGCAAAAACACTGGATGAATTACTTTCATAAGGGGTGTTGTCTTTTTTGAAAAATCCTGTATAATACTATATGGTTCTACTACATAGTGATCAAGATAAATTTAATTAGGAGGTGTGAGAGATGAAGAGAACCTATCAGCCACATAATCGTAGGAGAAAGAGAGTACACGGTTTTAGGGCAAGGATGAAGACTCGTGGAGGAAGAGAGGTGTTAAAGAGAAGGAGGAAAAAGGGACGCAAAAGAGTTTCTATCTAAATTTTAATGTCATATGAGAGACTTAGAAAACCGAGGGAATTTCACTATGTATATAAAAATGGGAGAAAATGGATAGGTAACTACTTATTGTTGATTTTTATAGAAAACAATCTCCCTTATTCTCGTATAGGTATTGTGGTAAGTAAAAAGGTGGGTAAGGCTGTTTTGAGAAATAAGATAAAGAGAAGATTGAGAGAGATTATAAGGCTTAATATTGATAAAATTCCCTCGGGTTATGATATTGCTGTGATATCAAAAAGAAATGCAAAGATAGCGAGTTTCTGGGATTTAAAGGAAGATCTAATAGAGGGATTTAGGAGCATAGAAAAAGATGAAAAGATTGCTTCTTATGATAATTAGCTTCTATAGAAAGTTTATCTCTCCATATAAACCCAGAACATGTAGATTTTACCCTACATGTTCTGCATATTCATATGAGGCCATCTCAAAATATGGGGCCTTACGAGGGGGCATTCTTTCTGTAAAAAGGATCTTAAGGTGTCATCCCTTTAATCCAGGTGGCTATGATCCTGTACCTGATCTAAATAAAGAGAAGATAGGAGTGAGGAAAATTGTTTGATTGGCTATATACACTTTTACGCAATATTATTGAGTTCTTTTATGGAGTTACTCATAGTTATGGTGTAGCTATTATCCTACTTACTGTTGTAATAAAGCTAGTACTTTATCCCCTTACGATAAAACAGATAAAGTCCATGCGAGAGATGGCAAAAATTCAGCCACTTGTAAAAGAATTACAACAGAAATATAAAAATAATCCTCAGGAACTCAATAAAAAAACGATGGAGCTTTACAAAGAACATGGGGTTAATCCTTTTGGGGGTTGCCTGCCTATGCTGATTCAACTTCCAATATTGTGGATACTATTTAGATTGTTAAATGGTTATAATTTTGGTGGTGCTAAATTTTTAGGACTTTGGGACCTATCAAAGCCAGATCCATACTATGTTTTACCGATCCTTATAGTAGTTTTAAGTTTTCTCCAGCAAAAGGTTATGTCCCCAGGGGATGATACATCTCAGAACAAGACTATGCTTATAATAATGCCCCTCTTTATCGGATATATAAGCCTTAAGCTTCCTACGGGAGTGGTTCTTTACTGGGGTATATCAAGCTTCTTGGACATAATTTTGAGATACTATATTGATTTCAAATCGAAAAAAAGTGCTGTTTCCTGAGAAAAAGGAGGATAGGCTATGAAAGAGGTAGAAGGAATAGGAAAAACAAAAGAAGAGGCGATTAGAGAGGCACTTTTATCTATAGGCATAAATTCTCTGGATGACCTTAATAAAGAGTATGATTATGAAATAGAGGAGACAGAGGAGAGCAAAAAAGGTCTTTTTGGTCTTTTTGCACAAAAAAATGTAAGAATTAGAATCTTACTCAAAGAAAAAAATGGAAAACACAAGGAAAAGGTGTATTCTGATTTTTCTCCAGAGGAATTTCTAAATAATATCTTTAAATTTATGGGAGTAGATGCAAATATTGAGGTATTTAATAGAGAGAATGATGAGCTTTTCTTAAAAATCCATTCAACAGATAGGGGTATAATAATAGGGCGACACGGAGAAACCCTTGATGCTATACAGTATCTTTTAAATGTAATTTCTTCTCGAAAAGGATATGAGAAAAATTTATATCTTGATCTCGATGGGTATAGAGAAAAGAGAAAACTTTATCTAAAAAGGGTAGCTAAAAGGGCGGCAAGTCGTGCTATCTCTACTGGGAAAACTGTAACCCTTGATCCTATGAGCACAGTGGAGAGAAGATACGTTCACAATCTACTAAAAAAAGATCCACATATTATGACAAAGAGTGAAGGAAAAGAACCCAAAAGACGGGTTATAGTATATCCTGTAGGCGAAAAAACAAAGGGAGGAAGAAAAGATAAAAGAGTTTGACACTATTGCCTCTATTTCAACCCCTCCTGGTGAGGGTGGTATAGGTATAATACGAATAAGTGGTAAAGATGCCTTAAAGATTGCCGAGAATCTATTTCGAAATAAAAGAAGAGAGAAGGTGGATATATCCACCTTCTCTTCGTATACAGCCCATTTTGGATATGTTTTTGACCCCCATAGAGAAGAGCCTATTGATGAGACCATACTCCTTGTTATGAGAGCTCCACATACATACACTAGGGAGGATGTGGTAGAGTTTCAATGTCATGGGGGGATGTTTATCTTAAATGAGATACTTGAACTTATAATAAAAGAGGGGGCAAGAGTTGCAGAACCAGGAGAGTTTACAAAGAGGGCTTATCTAAATGGTAGGATAGACCTTACACAGGCAGAGGCTGTGCTTTCACTTATTGAGGCTACATCAGAGGAGGCACGGAAGGTAAGTCTTAACCAACTTTCAGGTGGGCTCTCTAAGAGGCTAAGGCTCATTGAAGACAAGATCTTATCTGCTATATCTTGGCTTGAGGCCCTTATAAGTTTTCCGGATGAAGATATTACTCCACTTGATTATAAGGAACTCTTATCTCTTATTGAAGATGCTATGTCTCTTATCCAGAGACTCCTTTCCTCATATCAATTGGGAAGGATTTTAACTAAGGGTGTGAAAACTGTGATTATTGGTAGACCTAATGTTGGAAAATCAAGTCTTCTAAATGCCTTATTGGCAGAGGATAGGGCGATTGTTACGCCCATTGCAGGAACTACACGTGATAGCCTTAGAGAATCGATAATTATCGAAGGGATACGTTTTAATCTTATAGATACTGCAGGTATTATAGATACTGATCACCCTTTGGATAAGATGGGGGTTATGCGAAGCCTTGAGGAGCTTTCTGATGCGGATCTGGTCCTTTTTGTGCTTGATCGGGCTGAAGAGCTACAGGAAGAAGATAAAAAGATAGTAAGTTTTATCAAAAATAAGAATATAATAATAATTTTGAATAAATTAGATCTACCATCAAAGATTACTGAAAAAGATGTTAAAGCAATTTTAAAAAGAGAAGATCTACCCTCAGTTCTTGTCTCTGCAAAAACAGAAGAAGGTCTTGAAAATTTAAAGAGGGTAATGATTTCTAAGGTGATCTCTGAAGATAGACATGGGGTAAGGAATGAAGTTGTCCTTACAAATTTGAGACATAAAACACTGATAGAACATAGCTTAAACTTTTTGAAGAAGGCAAAGGATGCGTTAGTCAAGGGGATTCCTGTGGATTTGATAGGTTTAGATCTTGAAGAAGCTTTGCGAGATATCTATAAGATTACGGGTAAGGAATATGTAGAATCCATTATTGAAACTGTATTTGAAAATTTCTGTGTAGGAAAATAGTTTCACGTGAAACATTAACTAATGGATAAAATCTTAAAACCTTTACAAGATTTTTTAATAAAAAATGATTTACCTTCCTCAAATAATATCCTTAAAAAGTTTGGGCAATATATAAATTTATTAATAAGATCTCCTTATAATGTTACTTCTATAAAAAATCCGGATGAAATTATTATAAAACACTTTATAGACTCTCTTTTTTTGGTTAAATTTTGTAAAGATTTTAAAAAAAATAAAAAAATAATAGATATTGGAACTGGTGCTGGTTTCCCAGGGGTCCCTTTAAAGATTCTTTTTCCTGAGATAGAACTATATTTAATAGAATCTGTTGGTAAAAAGGTAGAATTTTTAAAACTTTTAATTGACAATTTAAATATTTCTGGTATTATTATAATAAATGAACGTGCGGAAATCTTGGCACATAAACCTAACTTTAGAGAGCAATTTGATATTGTTCTTTCAAGGGCAGTTGCCAATTTATCTACTTTATTGGAGATCACATCTCCCTTTGCAAAAGTCGGAAAAAGTATAGTGGCTTATAAAGGGAAGAGGGTTAGAGATGAGCTTAGCACTGCTCAAAAGGCTATGGAAATATTAAATTTGATCATAAAAAATATTTATTTTTATAAATTGATAAACAATGATTATGAGAGGTCTTTAGTATTTTTCGAAAAAACGAAAAATACACCTAATAAATTTCCCAGAAGGCCAGGTATTCCTCAAAAAAGGCCTATTGCATAAAGGAGAGATTATGAGTAAGATAATTGCCATAACCAATCAAAAGGGTGGAGTTGGGAAGACTACTACAGCTGTCAATCTCTCTGCATATCTTGCAGAATTTGGTAAGAAGGTACTCCTTATCGATACTGACCCTCAGGGAAATGCCACAAGTGGTTTAGGCATCTCAAAAGAGGATATAGTCTATTCCACCTATGATCTCATTATAAAGAGGCAGGATGTCTCAGATGTAATAATCTCAACCCAAATTGGCAGACTCTATATGATACCTGCAAATATTCAACTGGCTGGTGCAGAGATCGAACTTGTAAATATACTCTCCAGAGAGACTGTCTTGAAGAAGAGTATACAAAAGATAATTAATGACTATGATTTTATTATAATAGATGCCCCACCATCTCTTGGATTGCTTACTGTAAATGCCCTTTCTGCAGCTACCCATGTGATTATCCCTGTACAGGCAGAATATTATGCATTAGAAGGGCTTACTCAACTTCTTGATACAATAGAACTTGTAAGAGAACATATAAACCCTTCACTTGAAATCCTTGGCCTCCTCATCACTATGTATGACAAAAGGACAAATATATCACAAGAGGTAGCCAGACAGGCAAAGGAGTATTTTGGGGAGAAAGTCTTTAAAACAGTCATTCCACGCAGTGTAAGACTTAGTGAGGCACCAAGTTTTGGCAAACCTATAAATCTTTATGATTTGACTTCCCGGGGGGCGGTTGCTTACAAAGAGCTTGCAAAAGAGGTGATGGAAATTGGCTAAGGGGGGATTGGGAAAGGGGTTAAGTGCATTGCTTCCTGGTGCAGCAGGTAGAGATCAAGGTCTTTTGATACGGGAAATTCCTATTAATGAGATAGACCCTAATCCCTTTCAGCCTAGGGAAAAGTTTGCTGATGAATCTTTAGAAGAACTTGCATTATCTATAAAAACACATGGGGTTTTGGAACCTATAATTTTACGGGCAAAGGGAAAAAGATATGAGATAATAGCAGGGGAGAGAAGATATAAGGCCTCCAAATTAGCAGGACTTAAAACTATCCCTGCAATAATAAAAAATTATAATGACTTAAAGACAATGGAGATAGCCCTTGTGGAAAATCTTCAAAGAGAAGACCTAAATCCACTGGAACAGGCAAAAACATTTATGAAACTTATCAAGGAATTTAAACTCACCCAGGAAGAGGTGGCCCGTCGTACTGGTAAGAGTCGTTCTGCTATTACAAATACCATAAGACTTTTAAATCTCCCTGAAGAGATTCAGGCTTTGATCTTGGAAGAAAAGATCACCCAAGGACATGCAAGGGCACTTTTGTCATTAGATGATAAAAAACTCCAAAAAAAGATTGCAAAAAAGATCGTGGAAGAGGGTCTTTCTGTAAGAGAGGTAGAGACACTTGTAAGGGAAAAAATAAGAGAGAAAAAAGAGGGTAAGCCACTGAAGCCTAATCAAATGAAAGGCTTTATAAAAAGTTATAAAACACTGGAACATGCCCTCCAAGATATTTTACTAACTAAAGTAAAAATATCACATAATGGAAAACGAGGTATGATTCAGATAAGATTTTCCACAGATGAAGACCTCAAAAGGATTATAGAGCTTTTGTTTTCTGATAAATTAGAATTTGGTGCAGAGGACCTAAAATGAGAATTGGTAAACTGGATCCTGAAGTTTTAAAAAACTATATCTTTCCATATCTTGGAGCAAAAAGAGATGAGGTACTTGTAAGGGCCAAAATCGGGGAAGACTCCTCTGTTTTGAACTTCGGAGGAGATTTGGCAGTTTTTTCTGTAGATCCTATTACCGGGGCAGGAGAAAATATAGGGTATCTTTCTGTAAACGTAGCCCTTAATGATGTTGCAACAAATGGTGCCCTACCTGTTGCACTTATGTACTCAATCCTTTTACCCCCGAAGATTAAAGAATATGAAATTCATGATATAATGAAGGAGATAAATAATGCCGCAACTTTACTGAATGTAGAAATTATAGGAGGCCATACTGAGGTAACAGATGGGGTGAAGTTCCCTATACTTACAGCATTTGCTATAGGAAAGGTGGAGAGAGAACGGCTTGTTCTTTCTGAAGGCTCAAAGCCAAATGATGCTATAATTATTACAAAAGGTGCAGGGATCGAAGGAACTGCCATACTTGCATCTACCTTTTCAGACAAATTGAGAGAGGAGTTTGGAGATACTTTTGTAGAATCTGCTAAAAGGTATATAAAGAAAATAAGTGTTATAAAAGAGGCCCTTTTGGTAAGAGATTATGTAAATGCTATGCATGATGCCACAGAAGGTGGAGTATATGGTGGCATATATGAACTTTCTTATGCAGCAGGACTTGGTTTTACTATATATGAAGATGAGGTTCCGATGTCTTACGAGACAGAAAAGATCTGTTCCTATTTTAATATAAATCCATATTTTTTAATATCAAGTGGGACACTTATTATCACTACCTCAGAAGAAGACAAAGTATTGGAGATTTTGGCAAAAAATGATATAGTAGCAAAAAAGATAGGAGTTATGAGAGAAGATAAAGAGAGAATTGTGAGAAGAAGAGGAAAATCATATCCCTTTATACCACAAACACAAGATGAATTATGGAAAATCTTAGAAAGGGGGTAGATCTGTGCCACGATCATATATATTAAAAGAGTGGGCATATCCTGTTCTTTTGTTTTTCTTTGTTTTTACCTTCTTAGTACTCTTTCTTTCATCTATAGGATTTCCAGTTTTTTCCTTTTGGCAAAAGTTGCTTGTTGTCTTTATTTTAGGTTCAGGAAAAACGATTTTTCATAAAGTGTTATTTTCTATTTTATACTTCCTTTTTTTAATCTTGTTTTTATATCTTTTAAAGCTTGAATATTTCCCTACTTTTTTAGAAAATATCACTATCTTAAAAAATGATGTAGGGAAAGTGAGGGTTTCTCAGCGAGCTATTTGGGAATTGGTTGAGAAAAAGTTAAAAGATTTTCCTTATGTAAAGAGTTTGAAGATGTATATAACTTCCACTCAGGATGCTGATCTTTCCTTACATCTTCATATAGACCTTGTGGGAGATGATAGTGATCTTTCCGATATTGAAAAAAAGGCATTTATAATCTCTTCTAAAATTCGAGAATATATATATGATGCAATTGGTATCCAGATAAAGGAGGTAGATGTTATTATAGAGAGAATTAGGTATAGTTTCAAAGAGGAGGAGAAAAAAGATGAGTGAAAATAAGGATTTTCTGTCTAGTGAAGATAATTATGGACGAATAGATGTCTCAAAAGATGTGATAGCTATAATTGCAGGGCTTGCAACAGAAGAGGTAGATGGGGTAGTAGGAATTACTTATCAGGTAAAGTCAGGGACATATGCCCTTGTCCAGAAGGATAATTTTTCCAAAGGTATTGATATAAAGGTGTCAGATGAAGGGGTATCTGTATCTATAAATCTTATGACAGACTATGAAAAGGGTATCTACAGTGTGGCAAAAGAGGTCCAAAAAAAGGTTAAAGAAATGATAGAAAAGATGACAGGAAAGAAGGTGCAAAGGGTAGATATAAATGTTACAGGTGTGAAAATAAAAGAGAAAGGGGAGGAGAATAAATGAAATCAAAGGTAAAACTTGTAGAAGGTATGCAATTTATAGGATATGCAGATTCAGGGCATGGTGTAGTTATGGATGCATCTTTTGATGTAGGTGGAGAAGATACAGGGTCAAGGCCGATGGAGCTTTTACTTTTGGGTCTTGGTGGTTGTACAGGGATGGATGTAGTCTCCATTTTGCGCAAGATGAAACAAGATGTAGAGCGGTTTGAGATAGAGATAGAAGCAGAGCGGGCAAAAACATATCCAAAGGTTTATACAAAAGTTCATATTATCTATAAAGTATGGGGCAATGTGAGTGAAGAAAAACTTAAAAAGGCTATAGAACTTTCACAGGAAACCTACTGTTCTGCATCTTCTATGTTTAAAAAGACTGCAGAGGTAACCTATGAATACAAAATTAATAAAGACTAAAGTCTTTTTTATAATTCTTATTATTGTTTCTCTTTTTTCTCAAATAGCATATGCTAAAAGTGATACATTTAGGAGCTTACTTAATAGTGCTTTGAAATTCTATATTGAGAGGGACTACTCTTCTGTTTTAGAAGAGCTTGAAAAGGCATCCCTTATGATGAGAAACCTTGCTCCACTTAAGAAAGAGGCCCTTTTGTTCTGTGAGTCTATAGATATGTTTGCAAAATACACCCCGAGAGAGAATAATGTATTTAGGATAGGAGAGGAGTTTTTGATATATT
The DNA here is from genome assembly GCA_964462295.1 of uncultured Atribacterota bacterium. Lineage (GTDB taxonomy): Bacteria > Atribacterota > JALVIU01 > JALVIU01 > JALVIU01 > JALVIU01. The sequence continues at coordinate 19,080 of CAYWXH010000014.1, read as the reverse complement.
TTCAACCAGGCAATTATTCACTTCTTAAGACAAAAGATGGTTGGGAGATAAATCTAAGGGAATATTTTGAAATCTATGATGAGAAGGGAAAACTTGTAAAAAAGATGGAGGCCCCTTTAGATTTTCATACAGTATTATTTTCTCCTCTTACCACCGGTCTTTATTTTAAAAATTCAGATAAGGTCCCAGAGAGGGTGGGGAAGTATATTTTAAAAATTGTACTAGAGGACTTTATAAAGGGTAAAAAGCTTGAGGCAGAGCTTCCATTTGAGGTAGTATTAGGAAAATAGGTAAGTTGTTAGTGGGTCTATGTTTTTAATGTAGTCTAATAATGATTTATCTTTTCTAAAATAATAAAATTTACGGAAAAACTTTATAAGGTAGTCCTTTATTAAAGGCTGAATGTTATACCCTGTCTTTTTCCTCCACAGGGAAAGGGACTCTTTTGCAATTTTCTTGGCCTCTTTTTTCTCAAACCTTTTCCATGCCAATATAAATGCTGTAAATTCTGCTATATCTATATTTATATCCCCTTTTCTTGCCTCTTCAAAATCTATTCCTACAATATCCCCTTTTTTAGTAAGAATAAGATTTTGAGGAATAGCATCACCTCGTATATACCCCGGGTTTTCCTTATGAAACTTATAAAACCACTCTGTAATATTTTCCATAAGCTCTGGGGTAAATTTGCTATTTGGTAGGTCATATATCCTCTCTCCTTTTATGTATTCCAAAAGGAGTACCTCTTTCTTGTAACTATCTATTATTTTAGGCACAAGAGGGGGTCTATTTTTAGAAATTACCCATTTCTCTCTGTAGAAACCCTTTTTCCCAAAGAGTTTATAGATTTTTAAAATATAACTATCTTTTCCTCTTTTTATAAGATATACGCTATTCTTTTTGCTTGGTAGCAGAGATAGCTCTTCAGGGTTAATACCGAAATATTTAAGATATTCCTCTTTCAATCTATCTAAGATAATTTAATGGGTTTTGAGGTTTCCCATATTTTCTTACTTCAAAATGTAGATGTGGCCCTGTTGAGTACCCTGTACTTCCCATCTTTGCAATGTATTGTCCTTGTTTTACATATTGTCCTGTTTTTACAAGTAGGCGAGAACAGTGGCCATAAACGGTTTGATATCCATATGAGTGAGAGATGATTATCACACGACCATATCCCCTTATCCAACCCGAGAACTTTACTACACCACTTGCTGCAGCATATATGGGGGTACCTGTTCTATTTGCTATATCTATCCCTGTATGGTATTGTCTCCTTCCATGTAAAATACGCCATCCAAATGGGGAGGTGAGCCTTCCACGGGTGGGCCATAAAAATGTAAGTCCTTTTGTATAGGAGCTTCTATAGGGGATCTTTATAGTTTTTCCAATCCTTAAGATGCTCTTTTCAGATAAGCCATTTAACCCCATGAGAGTTTTTATAGATACATTAAACTTTCTAGAGATACTCCAAAGGGAGTCCCCATTTCTTACTCTATAATAAAGGTATGTAGTCTTCTTCTTTGGTGGTGTATATGTTGCACTGCCTCCAGAGGGAATTTTTAACCTTTGTCCTACCTTTAATCTGTTTAAATTATATAAGTTATTATACGATGCTAAGGCACTTACCCGTACATTATACTTTCTTGCAATAGACCAT
>CAYWXH010000014.1:14722-17320 GCA_964462295.1 uncultured Atribacterota bacterium | reverse complement strand
GCACTTACCCGTACATTATACTTTCTTGCAATAGACCATAAGGTATCCCCTTTTCTCACAGTATAAGATATAGTTTTTGATATCTGTTTAGTAGGCTTGACAGTTGTTTTTATTTTCTTCTTTGGTGGTATATAAGAAGACTTATTAGGGACTAGGATCTTCTTTCCAATGGGGAGTACACTATTTTGAGAAATACCATTATACGATGCTAAGGCACTTACCCGTACATTATACTTTCTTGCAATAGACCATAAGGTATCCCCTTTTCCTACTATATATACAGAGTAATTTTTCTTTGGTTTTGTATTCTCATCCCAACTTCCCCCGATGCCTTCCTCTTTTGGGGGCGGGATAATCAGTACCTCACCAGCCTTTATTACAGAATTTTTTGTGAGGTGATTTACTGATAAAAGAGAAGAGAGAGATATATTAAAATTTTTTGCAATTTTCCATAAACTATCTCCAGATTTTACCGTATATTTAATAGAGGGAGATGTAGGTAGTTTTAATTTCATACCCTCTTTTATTATAGACTTTTCAGTGAGGTTGTTATATGCAAGAAGTTTAGGAAGGGGAATATTAAAACTTTTGGCTATATCCCAAAGTGTATCACCCTTTTCTACTATATAGGTGGTTTGGGGGGCTGTATAGGCAAATGCAACAAATAATAGTGATAAAAGCAATGATAGCAATATAAGAATAGGCAATTTATTAGAATGCATATATAATCCTCCTGATACGGGGAAGTGAAGAGCTACATAATAGATACTATCATATTTTTTTCGACAAGTCAATAGTTTTTGAAAAAAATTCCAAGGAGTAAATGGTGATTTCTGCAATTATCCTTGCAGCTGGTGAGAGTAAGAGATTTGGGGCGTTAAAACAGATTTATAGGATAGATGATTCCCCTATTTTGCAAATTATTATAGATAAAATTGTACCCCTTTTTTCTGAGGTTATACTTGTAGTGGGATATAAAAAAGATGATATATTATCACAACTTGACCTTCCTAAATCTGTAAGGGTGATTTTTAACCCAGATTATAGTTTAGGAATGGGTACATCTTTGTCTTGTGGGGTAAAATCCCTTCACCGATCTATCTCTCATTTTGCTATATTTCTCTCAGATATGCCCTATATAAAAATAGAAACCATAGACAAATTACTTAATACACTTGGTAAAGGGAAAGAAATAGTTGCCCCTATATATAAGGGAAAAAGGGGTTTTCCAGTATTTTTTTCTCATCATTTTATAGATGATTTAAAAAATTTAAAAAAAGACAAGGGGGCAAGGGACCTAATAAAAAGAGAAAAAAAGTACCTTAGATTAATAGATATATCTGATCCTGGTGTGATAAAAGATATAGATGAAAAAAAAGATTTATAAAAATTTTTCAAAAATTCTTGACATTATTTGAGATTTGGGGGTATAATATCTATGCAAACCTATAAAGGGAGAAATATGCATATGAAAAAGGAGGTGAAATTTGTTAGTAAAATTTCCCTGTAGAGGTTTGCTAAAATACCTAAAATTTAGCCTTCATGGATGGGGGTAAGGAAACAAGGATACTTCTCTCCTCCTGAAGGCAAAAAAACAAAAAGGAGGGTATGAAAGTTATGAAAAGATTAGGATTTGCTTTATTGATTGTGCTTGTTTTCTCCGCATTTGCATTTGCAAACCCATTTGTAGATGTACCTGCTGATCACTGGGCATATGATGCTGTCCAGAGTCTTGCTGCAAAGGGTATCATCGTAGGTTACCCAGATGGTACATTTGGTGGCAACAGAACTATGACAAGATACGAATTCGCAGAGGCAATTGCAAAGGCTCTCGCATATGTAGAGCAGAAGGGTTATGTAACAAAAGAAGACCTTGCAGTGCTCGAGAAACTCTCTGTAGAGTTTGCAGAAGAGCTCTCCACACTTGGTGTAACAGTTGATGACCTAAAGGCTGCACTTGGTGAAAATAGCAAGGCTATCAAGGCCCTTCAGGCAGATGTTGCAAAACTCAACAAGTACTTTGAACCAATGAAGGTATCTGGTTCCTTCAAAGTAGAATACAGTAAGCAGGTTCTGCCAACCATGGCTGCTGCTACACTTTCTGATTCTACAAAATTAAACTTTTCTGTAGATATTAATGATACTACAAATGCAGGTGTAGAGCTTACAGTTGATGATGTGATTTCTGGTGCACCAACAGTATCTGCAGACTCCTTCTGGATTAAATGGGACAATGGTGCATCTTATCTTAAAGCATCTGATAGCATTGATGACCTTGGTTCTATGGGAGAGTTAGGACTTATCTACAATGGTGATGAGTATGCAGGTCTTTCCGCAAAATGGAGCTGGCTTGATGCAACATGGAGATTCGGTACAAAGGTGGATGATTGGTATACAGTAAATGCAGATTGGGGAGATCTTGGTGTAACATTCTCCTATGATGTAGCTGCATCCGATATGATTGCAGGTGCAGATCTTTCCTGGAAGTTTATAGATACTGAAAATACACAGGCAACCCTTAAGGTAGAGGGTGGTTATGCAATTAATGCAGGTGCATTTGGTGTAGCAGGGAAAGTTGATTTGACAACTGGTAGCCTT
>CAYWXH010000014.1:10728-14622 GCA_964462295.1 uncultured Atribacterota bacterium | reverse complement strand
GTAGAAGGAAAACTCGTATACACAGTAAATAAAGACACAAGTGAGCAGGCAGGAGTAGACTTCACCTATGACATGGTAGCAGGTGGATTTACACTCTATGTAGGTTATCTCAACTACCCAGCACTTGATAAGACTACATTATCTGCAGCTTATCAGTACACCTCTGCAACAGGAGAACATGCAGCAAAGGCAACAGTTGCATACAAATTTGACGATAGCTTAACCGGAAAGTTAGAAGGTAGATTAGACACAGTTCCAGCAGCTGGTGCACCTATCTGGAGTGCCGAGGTGTCCTTAGTAAAGACACTTGCAGAAAATACCACACTTACACTCGGATACGAGCAGAATGCTTGGAGTGAAGACCTCGGTGATTATGGTAGCTTTGACACCATGGGCAATATCGATGATGGCAATGGTACAGTAAGTATGAGCTTAGAGGTAACATTCTAAGTTTAGATATAAAAACAGAGATACTCAAAGGGAAAGGGTATATACCCTTTCCCTTTTTTTGTATGATGAGCCATCTTGATGGATATCTTAGGGCAGGTGAGGTCTTTTATATATCTATCTTTACAGATAAGGGTATATATTTTAGTGAAGAATCCCTTGACATAATTTTGGATATCATATATGATATGAACGAGAAAGATTATTTTTTACTCTTTGGTTTTACTATTTTACCAAATGAGCTCCATCTTATTATAAGGGTAAAAACTGCAAATCTCCTTGATAAGATGGTAAAGGGCATAAAGAGGCGTATCAGTAAGAGTTTGAGATCCCGTAGTATTTTAGGTGCTACTTTGTGGAAAAAGGGATATACTGTGGAGAATATAAATTCTCGGGCACAACTCATAGAGGCACTCAATTTTGTTCATAGATTGGCAAAAGAGAAAGGGCTTATAGACAGCCCAAAAAAGTATAGATATTCCTCTTCTTATATGGGAAATCCAACAGATCTTGATGCGATCTGGTAGGAATTGAGGAGGGCTTGTGAGAAGATATTTTTTTATTTTTGTAGCTTTATCTTTATCTTTCTTTTTCTTTGTCTCCCTTGCTTTTTCTATGTATGAATTCTCCATTTTTTCTCCATATACAGAGTATGACCTAGATACCCAAACGATAGAGGCAAAACAGGGTGTATCCATCTTGTATGATGGCTATGAACTAAAAGGGGACTATCTTTATCTTAACTTAAAAGCAAGAAATGGAGAAATCCTTTCTGCTACATATAAAAGTGATGATCTTACCTATTGTGGTGATATATATTTTAGTGAAAAGGCCTTTAGGATCCTAAATGGTAGGGTATATAAGGGGAAGACCCTTGTCTTTGGGGCAAAAAAGATCGCCCTTTACCCAGATAAATTTTTACAGGCATCAGCTATTACCTTTTATACAAAAGATGGGATCCCTATTTTTGGTATCCCTTACTATAGTAGACTTATGTTTTTTGAAGATCATGATATTTTCCCAAAGATAGTTATTTCAGATGATAATTTCTCTTTTGAAAATTTTATAGATTATTATAATTCCCCTTCATCTTTTGGGTTCTTCACTCTTAAATGGGCGAGGAAAGAGGGCATTGAATTAGGGTGGAGACACTATTTTTCAAAAACTTTTGGGATTTCTTTGGATTATGAGGATGGTAAAATAGTTTATGGTTTGAGGTTTGGAGGTCCGGTATCTCTTTTTGTAAAGAGCAATCTTAAAGCAGAGTTTCTATATAACTTTGATGATAAATCTTTTATAAAAAACCTATCTCTTAGGTACGCCCAAGAGTATCATAGTTTAACATGTAATACCCATCTTAGGACTTCAGTGGGTGATATGGATATATATACAGACCTTTCATATATACTAACAATTGGGAGTTGGGAGACCTTTAAGATAGGTATATCCCCTAAGATTTCGCCATTTAGATTGGACCTTGATTATGATTTTGTTAAAAAAGAGGTAGGAATCTGGCTACATCTTGATATATAGGTAGAAGGGCAAAAGACCCCTCTACCATACATTATAATAAGAATCTATATAAAATTCTTGGCCATCATATGATACTGTAATAGGCCCGCAATATGTACTATCTAAGGTTACACTATGACTCCCAGGGGATAGGGAAACAGTTACATAACTATACGGATATAGATACCCTTCATATACTCCATCTACATATAGGTACCCAGATACCCCATCATAGGAATTGAAATATACAGTGTAGCTACTGATGATAGGTGGGATAACGCCATCATCACAACCTGTTAAAAATGTGAAGGTGAGTATTAGTAAAAGCGCTATTAATCCAAGCTTTACATATTTTTTCATCCCTTTCACCTCCTTATAAATATAGATTTTTCTTATAAAAAGTATAGCATTATCAAACTCTTTTGTCAAGTGCTAAAAGTTAAACAGGGCTTGACATTTCACCTTGAAAGTGCTAAACTTTCCATAGAATGGAGAGGTGTCCGAATTGGCAAGGAGCCGGTCTTGAAAACCGGTGTAGGCGTAAAGCCGTCCGGGTTCGAGTCCCGGCCTCTCCGTCTTTTTCAAAGGGGGAATCTGTATGTTTAGATTAGGACTTCCTGAGCTCCTTATTATACTCATTATCGCACTCATTATTTTTGGCCCAGGAAAACTTCCCGATTTAGGTAAGGCTATAGGCAAGGCTATAGGGGGCTATAAAAAAGAGATAAATAGACAAGATGAAGAAAAAGAAGACTCTTAGAGTCTCTCTCTTGGTTTTTTTCTTGGTAATAGTACTTTCATCTAGTGCCCTTTCTGATGGCTGTTTTTTTGGTTATAGAGACCTTGAAGAACCTTCTCAAGTAGGTGTTATTGTCTCAGAGAGGGGAGGAGAGGACCTTATCCTCTTTGTAAATGCATATGGAGAAGACCAAGAGTTTGCATGGGTGATCCCTGTCCCTTCATATCCCACCATAGAAGAGGGAGATTCTAATCTTTTTTACGATCTTTCCTACCTTACAACCTATATTCCAAACCATACACAAGCTACCTGTGGCTCAGGGGAGATCGTATTTGCCCCAGGGGGTACTGGCAACGTGCATGTGTGGGAAACTATGGATGTAGGGATATACGAAACTACAATACTTTCTGCAGATACATCTTCTGCCCTTATAGATTGGTTAAATAAAAATGGTTATACTTTTCCAGAGGGTGGAGATCAGGTAATTTCCTATTATATAGGAAAGGGATACTATTTCATTGCTATGAAGGTGAAAAAAGAAGATAGTGAAAATCCGAACTATTACATGGGGATAAAGCCTATACACATTCACTTTTCCACTTCCAAAATTATCTATCCCTTAAAGATATCCTCTATTTCTGCGGCAGATCAGACAGAGGTGCTTCTCTATATATTTGACAGAAAACCATGGAAATACCCAAAATTTTCTGTAGAATACTCTGCTTATTTGAAACCAGAAGATTATGCCTCATTTAGCAGCTTAAATAAACTTCTAAATGGGAAAACCTTTTATCTTACAAAGATGCGTGCACTCCTTTCCCCATCTGATATGTCAGAAGATATGGTCTTTTCTTCGTGTAGAGAAGAGAAACTCTCGTTTTTAGATAGCCCTATTTCTCAACTACTTCTTATTGGACTCCTTGGCCTTTTTGTGGAACGTAGAATAAAATAGGATCAAATTCATATAAGTGCGTAAGAGCCTTTAGTATCTCGTGAATGAGTCTTTCTATCTTGTCTTGATTAAATTTAATCACTTAGAACCTCCTTGAGATATCTTTTCCGATTTTCCCATATAGTTTTACCTCTTCTTTTGTAAAATGCTAGCACAGGAGAGACCCTTTGTCAATCACCTTCACTACTCTCTGTCACCAAAGAAGAGAGATTGCCACGGCCCCTTCCGGGGCCTCGCAATGACA
>CAYWXH010000014.1:7748-10628 GCA_964462295.1 uncultured Atribacterota bacterium | reverse complement strand
TGTCATTGCGAAGAGGGACGGTTTTTTGTCTCTACTTGGTAATCTCTATAAAAATGTTTGACTATTTCTCCTATTTGTGATATATTTTGTAGAAATCCTTTTATAATAGGAAGGTGTATTATGCGAGCCATAAGAGGTGCTATAACTGTTTCTGAAAATAGTGAAGATGATATACTTAATGCGGCATCTTTGCTTTTTAAGAGTATTGTAGAGAAAAATAATCTAAAAGAAGAGGAGATAGTTTCTGTTATCTTTTCGGTAACATCTGACCTTGATGCTGCGTTTCCTGCACGGGCAGTGAGAGAATTGGGCTATAAATATATTCCTCTTTTGGATGTATGTGAAATGAATGTAAAAGATGCACTTTCTAAGACTATTAGGGTGATGGTATTTATAAATAGGGAGACCTCCCTTAAGGATATAGTCCATGTATACCTTAGGGATGCGGCTAGATTGAGACCTGATCTTTTAGAAAGGAGAAGATGAGATATGATAGTTATAATGTCTCCAAAGGCAAGAGAAGAAGAGATAAATGAAGTGATGAACTTTATAAAAGAGAAGGGATTTAGGATTCATCTTTCTCGAGGAAAGGAACGCACTATAATAGGTGTAATAGGTGATGATAGATATCTTTTAAAAGATGCGCTTCTTGCAAAACCTGGAGTGGAGGATGTAGTTTCAATCCTTAAGCCATTCAAACTTGTATCAAGGGAATTTCATGAAGAAGATACCAAGATAAAGGTAAAGGATACGGTTATAGGTGGAGGCACCTTTACTGTCATCGCAGGCCCATGCTCCATAGAATCAAAACAACAGATAGAAGAAGTGGCACATGCAGTAAAAGAGGCAGGGGCTACTGTGCTTCGAGGTGGTGCCTTTAAACCTCGTACATCTCCATATAGTTTTCAAGGGTTGGGCGTAAAAGGACTTGAGTATCTTGCACTTGCAGGGGAAAAAGTAGGTCTTCCTGTCATTTCCGAGGCACTCTCACCTACAGCTATTGATGTAGTATCCGAATTTGTAGATATTATCCAGATAGGTGCAAGAAATATGCAGAATTTTACCCTTCTTACTAAAGCAGGTAAAACCAATAAACCGGTATTTCTAAAACGTGGCATGATGTCAAAGATAGAGGAGTTTTTGCTTGCAGCAGAGTATATCCTTTTGGGTAAGAATTGTGAGAAGGGTTGTGATGTAATGCTTTGTGAACGTGGGATAAGGACATTTGAGACATATACAAGAAATACACTTGATATGAGTGCTGTACCACTTATCAAAAAGCTTTCTCATCTTCCAATATTTGTAGATCCTTCTCATGCAACAGGAATAAGAGACCTTGTTGCACCACTTGCCCTTTCTTCTTTAGTGGTAGGAGCAGATGGTGTTATGGTAGAGGTGCATCCGAATCCGGAAAAGGCACTTTCAGATGGGGCGCAAAGTCTTACAATACCAATGTTTTCTGATATGATGAAAAAGATAAAAGAGCTTAAGAGGGTATATAAAAAGTGAGAAAAATTAAAAAAATCTCCTCTGTAAGAGGGACTATAAATGTCCCTGCCGATAAATCTATATCTCATAGACTATTTATCTTTTCTGCCATATCTTCTGAGGCATCTGAACTCTTAATAGATAAAATAGGGGAGGATGTGAAAAGCACTATTTCTGCTTTGGTAGAATTAGGTACCTCTATAGAGAGCGAAGGAAATGTATATAGAATTCTCCCTCATAGATTTTCATCACCTATTAAACCTATATACATGGGAAATTCAGGTACTACTACGAGGCTTTTGACAGGGCTTTTAGCGGCCTATAGGCCACATATAGATGTAGTCTTTTATGGCGATTCTTCTTTATCAAGACGCCCAATGAGGCGTGTTATAGAACCTCTACAAAGGGTGGGTGCCAAAATTTTTGCAAGAGATGATAACTATCTACCTATGTTTGTAAAAGGGGATGCATTAAGACCTATAGATTATACCCTTCCCATCCCCTCTGCGCAGGTAAAATCTGCACTTATTTTGGCTGCTTTATTTGGGGAGAGTACCTCATATATCAAAGAGCCTATTCTCTCTCGTGATCACACAGAAAGATTCCTCTCATATATGGGTATAAATATCTATCGTGATGATGATGTTATAATTGTAAATCCAGGGGTTCCTCGAGGTATAAAATACAAGATACCTGGGGATTTCTCTCAAGCTGCCTTTTTTATTACCCTTACCCTTTTGGTAAAAGATAGTAAGCTCCTTATAGGTAATGTAAATTTAAATCCTACAAGAATAGGCTTTTTGAATAAAGTGCTCGAAATGGGTGCAGATATTGATGTAAATATAAAAGAGAAAAAACCTGAGCCTGTGGGTGAACTTGTAATTCGTGGTGGAAAGAGGTTAAAAGGGATAACTATAGATAAAAAAGATGTACCCCTTATGATAGATGAACTTCCTTTATTTGCGGTGTTATCTTTGGTGTCAGAGGAAAAGATAACCATAAGAGGGGCAGAGGAGCTGAGAGTAAAAGAGAGTGATCGAATAAGAGTAGTGGTTGAAGAGTTTTCTAAGTTAGGAATTAAGATAGAGGAACTCCCCGATGGGTTTTTGGTGTATCCGTCAAGTGTAAAGGGTGGGGTAAAGGTAAGCTCCCATGGAGATCATAGGGTAGCTATGGCACTTTCTATTTTAGGAATGATGGCAGATGAGCCTGTATTAGTTGAGGGGGATGAGGCAGTTTCAATCTCTTATCCTGATTTTTTTGATGACATAGAGGCTATCACCTTATAAATTTATATATGCTTATAAGGATTGCAAGCGCTGAAAAACCTATTGTCATAAATGTAAACATCTGAGAGAATCTTTTATCCATGTATCTTTGCATATCCTCAAA
>CAYWXH010000014.1:4896-7648 GCA_964462295.1 uncultured Atribacterota bacterium | reverse complement strand
AACCGTTTATCTACTTGATGGAGTAAAAGATTAAAGTCTTCCCTTAAGTGTTTTATCTCTTCTTCTATCCTTACAAGTCTTTCTAATATATCTATCTTTTCATATTTGCCGTATCCTAAAATTTTTCTTATCTCTTCTTCTACGATTTTCCTTATCTCTTTTTCAGATATAAATTTTTCTTCTTCTATAAAGGTATCCACGCAAATCACCTCCTACTTCTATATATCATATATAGGTAAAAAAGTCAATATCTCGCTTTTGGCCTCCAGATACCAGAGATTGCATCACTCAGGGCAAAATGCGCCCTTCCTCGCAATGACAAAGGGTATGGACGGGTCCCGAGTACTAGAGATTGCCACGTCGCTTCGCTCCTCGCAATGACGTTGGAGGTGTGCGGGCCTTCCACAATAATGTGGTGGAGGGTGGTAGGGGTTCCTTGTAATGGCGCAATGAGGGATAGACTCCCCTACAATGAAGGCTGGGACAAGGCCACCCCTTGGGCTTTGTCATTGCGAGCCCTTTCTCTCTCCTGTCATTGCGAGGGCCACGAAAGTGGCCCGTGGCAATCTCCGAGAGCCAACCCCTGTGTTCTCCTGTGTTGTCATTGCGAGGCCCCGCAAAGGGTCGTGGCAATCTCATTTTTATTGTGTTTTAAATCCTTACTATAGGCATATTTATTGAAAATACATAAAATTACAATGAAAATTTTATGCATAAAATCATTTTTTAGGTATATAATATACATATTTATACCCTAAGGCTCAAATCCCTTTTAAAATACCCAAAATATGCGCTATTTTTTTGACTTTTCCCTTTAAATATGGTATAATATTTTTGGTTTTTAATGTATAGAGAAAGGAGAGTGAGAGATGTCTGAAAACTATACTGCATCAAACATAAAAGTACTTGAGGGATTAGAGGGTGTAAGAAAAAGACCCAGTATGTATATAGGGAGTACAAGTTCCGTAGGTCTTCACCATTTGGTAAATGAGGTAGTAGATAATAGTATAGATGAGGCACTGGCAGGATATTGTAAAGAGATTGAAGTTATCATAAATAAGGACGGCTCTATAACGGTCTCTGATGATGGTAGAGGTATTCCGGTAGATATACATCCAAAACTGGGTATATCTGCCCTTGAAGTAGTAATGACCAGGCTTCATGCAGGGGGTAAATTCGATTCTCACACATACAAGGTGTCAGGAGGCCTTCATGGTGTAGGGGTCTCTGTGGTAAATGCCCTTTCTGAATGGCTTTTGGTAGAAGTCTATAGAGATGGTAAAATCTATAGACAGCGCTTTGAGAGAGGGAAACCAAAAACAGCCCTTGAGGTGATAGGAGAAACAGATAAAACAGGGACAAAAATTATATTCAAACCAGATTTTGAGATCTTTGAGACCCTTGAGTTTAAGTTCGATATTCTTGCATATAGACTTCGTGAGCTTGCCTTTTTAAATCCTGGTGTGAGGATTACCCTTAGGGATTTGCGAGAAGAACCACCAAAGGAGGAATCTTTCCATTATGAAGGTGGAATTATAGAGTTTGTAAAGCATTTAAATACCAACAAAACTCCCCTTTTTCCAGAACCTATATATATAAAAGATGAAATAAATCATGTAATGGTGGAGGTTGCGCTTCAATATAATGATTCCTACCTTGAAAACATATTAAGTTTTGTAAACAATATAGAGACAAAAGAGGGTGGTACCCATCTTTCAGGATTTAAGGCAGCACTTACCAAAGTACTTAACGATTTTGCAAAGAGACTTAATTTGTTAAAAGAAAAGGACGGCCCTCTTACCGGAGAGGATGTGAGAGAGGGTCTTACTGCTGTTCTTAGTATAAAGATCCCTGACCCACAGTTTGAGGGACAAACCAAGACAAAGCTTGGAAACAGTGAAGTAAAAGGTATTGTAGAGAGCGTGGTTACAAGTGAGCTCTCTCTGTTTTTAGAGAAAAACCAAAAGATTACAAAAGCTATTATCTATAAGGCAATAGATGCCTCAAAATCAAGAATTGCCGCAAAAAAGGCAAGAGAGCTTACAAGGAGAAAGAGTGTGCTTGCAAGTATGTCTCTCCCTGGTAAGCTTGCAGACTGTACAGAACGTGATCCTGCAAAGAGTGAACTCTTTTTGGTTGAGGGAGATTCCGCAGGGGGTTCTGCGAAGCAAGGGAGAGATAGGAGGTTCCAGGCTATTATGCCCCTTCGTGGGAAGATTTTAAATGTAGAGAAGGCAAGGATAGATAAGGCATTATCTTCCCAAGAGATAAAGGCTATTATTACGGCACTTGGTACGGGAATAGGAGATGAGTTTGATATAAATAAACTTCGTTATGGCAAAGTCATAATTATGACAGATGCAGATGTGGATGGTGCACATATTCGGACACTCCTGCTTACATTTTTCTATAGATATATGCCAAAACTTGTGGAAGAGGGCCATATTTTTATTGCACAACCCCCTCTTTATAAGGTTATAAAAGGGAAAAAGATTTACTATCTTTATACAGATGAAGATCTTGAGAGGTTTTTTGCAGAAAACAATGGAAAGATTGAAGTCCAAAGGTTTAAAGGCCTTGGAGAGATGGATTCCCATGAACTTTGGGAGACAACTATGGATCCTGAAAGAAGGACATTAAAGAGGGTAACGGTCTTTGATGCCATGAAGGCAAATGATATGTTTTCCCTTCTTATGGGGGATGAGGTTCTTCCACGTAGGCGCTTTATAGAACAACATGCAAAAGAAGTAGA
>CAYWXH010000014.1:0-4796 GCA_964462295.1 uncultured Atribacterota bacterium | reverse complement strand
TCTTATGAGGCACTTGTCCGTATGGCACAAGATTTTTCTTATCGATATCCTCTCATAGATGGGCATGGAAACTTTGGATCTGTAGATGGTGATGCCCCTGCGGCAATGCGTTATACTGAGGTAAGACTTGCACAGATCGCAGAGGAACTTCTTAAAGATATAGAAAAAGAGACCGTAGATTTTGTGCCGAATTTTGATGGTTCCCTAAAAGAGCCGGTAGTCCTTCCCGCTCGTATCCCCAACCTCCTTATAAATGGCTCATCAGGGATTGCCGTAGGTATGGCAACAAATATTCCTCCACATAACTTAAGGGAAGTTATAGATGGCATAGTGGCAACTATCGATAACCCTGAGATTACTATAGATGAACTTATAGGATACATAAAAGGCCCTGATTTCCCTACAGGTGCATATATAGTAGGAAAATCAGATATTAGAGAGGCTTATGAGACAGGGCGAGGAAAACTTAAGGTACGTGCAAAGACAGAGATAGAAAGGTCAGACTCGGGAAAAACATCTATCATTATTACAGAGATACCTTATCAGGTAAATAAATCTCTTCTTTTAGAAAATATTGCCAAACTTGTGCAGAATAAGGTCATATCTAACATCACCGATCTTCGTGATGAATCAGATAGAGAAGGCATGAGGATAGTTATAGAGCTAAGAAGGGGTACAAATCCTCAAGTAGTGCTTAATCAGCTTTACAAACATACACAGCTTGAAACTACATTTGGTGTAATATCTATCACCCTTGTAGATGGACAGCCAAAGACCTTATCTCTGAAATCTCTCATAGAGGAGTTTATAAAACATAGAAGAGAGGTTGTAAGGAGAAGGACAGAGTTTGAGCTCAAAAAGGCGAAAGAGAAGGCCCATATTTTGGAAGGGCTAAAGATTGCCCTTGACCATTTGGATGAGGTAATTGCACTTATTAGGCGTTCAAAGGGTCCAAAAGAGGCAAAAGAAGGTCTTATGTCAAATTTTGGACTTACAGATATACAGGCACAGGCTATCTTGGACCTTCGCCTCCAGAGACTTACTGCACTTGAGAGGGAAAAGATAGAGAAAGATTATGAAGAAACCCTGAAACTTATTGCAAGGTTGGAGGAGATCCTTGCAAGTGAGACTAAGATATATGAGATTATAAAAGAAGAACTTATGGAAATAAAGAAAAAATATGGAGATGAGAGAAGGACAAAGATAATAGAAGATGATGGTTCTTCTAATTTAAATATAGAAGACCTTATTCATGAAGAGGATGTGGTTATAAGTTTTACAGATGATGGATACATAAAAAGGATCCCCCTTCGTGCATATAGGAGTCAAAAGAGGGGTGGAACAGGGTCTTCTGGGGTAGGTAAACACAAGAAAGATTTTGTAAAAGATGTATTTGTATGTAGTACCCACGATAGGTTATTATTTTTCACAAACAAAGGAAAGGTATATTCCACTATGGCATATGAGATTCCTGAGGGAAGAAAAGAGACTCGGGGGATATATGTGGCAAATGTGGTGTTTTTAGATGATGATGAGACCCTTACATCTGTTATTCCTATTGCGAAATCCTCTCAAAATACCCTTTTTGAAAAATATTTGGTAATGGGGACAAAGAGAGGGATAATAAAAAAGGTAAAAGTGGAGGAGTTTAAAAATATAAGAAGTAACGGGATTCGTGCTATGAATATAAGGGAAGATGATGAGCTTGTATCTGTAGTATTGGTAGATAATTTGAATAAGGTAATATTTATTACAAGAGAGGGGATGTCTTTACATATGGCAGTAAGTGAGCTTCGTGACCTTGGAAGAACTGCAATGGGAGTGATAGGTATAAGGCTTTCTCCCGATGATGAGGTAATAACCCTTCTTAAGACAGAGGAGAATAAAGATATACTTGTAGTAACAGAAGATGGTTATGGAAAGAGGACCCCTGTTACAGAATACAGGGTACAAGGCCGAGGCGGTAAGGGGATAGCAACAATTGTAAAGAGGGTTGATATAGCAGGTGCCCTGATTGTAGATGAGAAAGACGATGTAATCCTTGTTACAAAAAATGGTACAGTTATAAGATTTAAGGTATCAGATATAAGAAGTATGGGAAGAGTTACGAAGGGCGTAAGACTTATAAAGCTTCGTGGACAGGATAGGGTAGTGGCTATCGCAAAGATTGATAGGGATTAAAAAATATTTAATATATTTTAATATTTTATTTGATTTTTTCAGAAAATTTATTATAATATAAGAAAAAATAGGAAAAAACTTAAGGAGGGATGAAGAATGAGTTTTTTGAAGAATCTCAGGGTTAAGACAAAGATATTACTTATAGTAATACTCCCACTTATTGCCTTTTTGTATCTGTCCTCCATGATCATCTTAGAAAAACAACATGATGTATCAATGCTTTCAAGCTTTCGTGATGGAGTAGTACTTTCTACCAAGATAAGTGCCCTTGTCCATGAGGTCCAAAAGGAAAGAGGTGCATCTGCAGGATATCTTGGTTCAAAAGGAAAAAGTTTTGGAGATATTCTTTCAAAACAGAGGGTCTTGACAGACCAGAAAAAGGAAGAATTTTTAAAGATGTTGGATAAATTTTTAAAAGAGAATAAAGACCTTTCAAAAACAGATTATGGTAAAGATCTTAAGGAGAGATTAGATAAAGTTTCTTCCCTCCTCTCACAAATACCCTCTATAAGAAAAAGAGTTGATGACCTTAGCATACCATTGAGTGATGCACTCTCTTTCTATACAAGTATAAATACAAATGGCCTTGAGGCAATAGGTATTGTGTCAAAGCTTTCTCCAGATTCCAATATAACTCGAGAATTGCTCTCATATCTTAATTTCTTGCTTTCAAAGGAGCGTGCAGGGATAGAACGTGCAGTTGGTTCAAATACCTTTGCAAAGGATAAATTTGGCCCAGGGATGTATAAAAAGTTTATTACCCTTGTGGCAGAACAAAACGCCTATATGTATGAATTCTTACTCCTTGCATCCCCGAAGGTTAAGGAATTTTATGAAAATACCGTAACAGGAAAACCTATAGAAGAAGTTGAAAGAATGCGTAAGATACTCATAGACAAGGCTCAAACAGGGGGATTTGGTGTAGATTCTACATATTGGTTTAAGATGATGACAGAGAAGATAAACCTTTTGAAAAAGGTAGAAGACTTTCTCGTAAACAATGTTATAGCAGTTGTTGATAAACAGATTGCTGTGGCAAAGAAAAATCTTATAGCCAATATTATTACTCTAGTAATCATCCTTCTCATTATTATAGTGCTTCTTGTAGTTGTATCTGCAGATATTACAACATCACTTACATCTATAAACAAATCTGTTATGAAACTTGCAGAAGACCTATCATCTGGAAAAGGCGATCTTACGCAACGGCTTAATATAAATAAAAAGGATGAAATAGGAGAGGTAGCACAAGGTATAAATATCTTTATAGAAAAACTTCAAGATATGGTAAAGAATATGAAAGACCTTTCATCTAATCTTGAGGGTACAGCAAGTACTATGAGTGACTCCATTGTTAAGGTATCTGACCTTACACAAAATCTTGCATCAAGTGCAGAGGAGACATCTGCAACAGTGCAAGAGATTACATCATCCATTGAAGAGGTTGCAAATAATGCCCAAGATATAGCTACTTCATCTGAAGAACTTGCAAGAAATTCTGAAAAAGTAGTGGAAGAAACATTGGAAATTGGAGAAAAGGCAGTAGTGGTTGCAGAGAACTCTCAAAAGGTTGGAGATGCTATGGATAGGTTAGATATCTCAATCCAAGAATCTATAGAAGCATCTAATAAGGCAAAGGGTCTTGCTGAAGAGGCAAATAAGTACTCTGAGGAGGGAAGAGGTGCTGTAGAAAATACTATAAGTGGTATGAACAATATAAATGAAAAGGTAGAAGAGATAGTAAATGTAGTAAATAAACTTGGACAATCCTCAGAAGAGATTGGAAAGATAACAGAGGTAATATCAGATATAGCAGACCAGACAAACCTCCTTGCACTAAATGCAGCCATTGAGGCAGCCCGTGCAGGAGAACATGGAAGAGGATTTGCAGTAGTTGCAGATGAGGTAAGAAAACTTGCAGAAAGATCACAACAGGCAGCAGGTGAGATAGGAAACCTCATAAGAGGTATACAACAAGAGGTACAAAATGCAGTAAAGGCCTCTGAAGAAGGACAGGAAGAGGTAGGAAGAGGTCTTGAGCTCACGAGGAAGACAGGAGAAGCCTTCTCTCTCATTAATGAGAGCGTACAAAACATTACATCCATTATTGACTCTCTTCACGAAAACATGAAAAAACAGGGTGAAGAAGGTAATATGGCAAAAACTCTTGCAGAACAGGCAGTAGAGGATATAGACAATATTGCCAAACTTGTGCAGGATGGTGCAAAGAAGGTAGAAGAGATAGGTCATGAAATAGAGGGTGTAAATGACCGTGTAGCCCAGATTTCCGCAGCTACAGAGGAACAGGCAGCAGCTGCGAAAGAGATGAGGAATTCTGTAGAACTTGTTGCACAAGCTGCAGATGAGAATGTATCAACAATTGCAAGTCTCCAAAAGATTGCAGAGGAGCTTGCTGAGAGGTCTCGCGATCTTGATTCATTAGTAGAAGGATTTAGAGTCTGAAGGAGGGTAAAAATGAGTAATTATGATCCAAACCATGCTGTACTTGTAAGAGGTACAGAGGATATTTACTGGATAGGTTTTGGAGATCCTAATGCAGGTTTTTCCAATAATCCCTATCTTATTGTGGACGGAGATGAGGCAGTGCTTATCGA
>CAYWXH010000013.1:0-36498 GCA_964462295.1 uncultured Atribacterota bacterium | reverse complement strand
GAGGAGCCCCTTATATAATAAGATTACCGCATTATACTTTAACACGCCTTAATAGAGTATTTATCTATTTTTCCTCTCCCTGTAAAGTACATGTATTACAAATAGTGTAGAGAGACCTATGAGTGCAATAAGGATACTTATTATAGCCCTTCTTCTCCCAATCTTCTTTAAGAAGTCAAGATATTTTTCCAATTTTCCTGTATAACCTGTTTCTTTCTTTTTCTTCTCCTCAAATGATACGACATTTCCCATATGTGATACAAGGGTAAGTGTGCCTTTTAATTTTCCTATCTTTGGCCATGAGCTTATATTGTTAAGATATTGAGGAATAGGATAGAAATCTTTTGTCTCATATATTATAGTTGCCGGATTGTTGTATTTTCTTACAAGTTGGATTAAGGTTGCATTTTTTGTAAATTCAGGTAATAAGGCATATTTTTCTGATATATATCTATCTTCTTTTTTGTCATATTTTACTAGGCCACTATATATGGTATTTAAAAAGGATCTAGGGCTTCCTATAAATATATTTTTTTGATTTTCTAATTTTTTTATAGCATCTTTATTTGCCTCACTAATAAATTCTACATTAGGCATGGTAAAGCCCTTTAATCTACTTCCCCATGATGCAATAAGGGTGCTTAATATGTTAAGAAGTATCTTTCTTGGTTTATCCAAAAATATGATATGGGTGTCATCTATCTTTTGTTGATTTATATAAAGTGTAGGTAAATATTCTAAACTAAACTTGTAAGGTGCTATAGTATGTGGAAGATAAAGCACAGAATCCCCTTTTACAAGAATCCATGCAGCTTCTGGATATATCCTTGTACAATCTTTTACATCAAGGTCAAGATAACCATCAAACTCTAGATCAAAATATCTATTTTTTAATATTTCCTTGGTAAGGGGTATATATACCTCACCACCATCTGCATTTTTTGGGGTAAGTCTTATAGAAGAAATGGGCGTGTCATTTAGTTTTATCGTAAGTATAGATTTTTCAGGGCTTAATGTAATAGCATGTTTAAAGTATAATTTTATATATGCACCATTTTTGAGTTTCCATGCGGTAGGTACTTCATAATATATATGAGCTACTTGATGGAATGCCCCTTCTAATAGGATGTTTTCATATTGTAGATCCCTAAATGTTAGATAATCTCCTTCAAAGGGGATAATTTTCCCTTCTTTTAGTGTGATCTTATCATCAATAATAGACGGATTTTTTCTAAGTTGCTTTTTTGATTTTTCCATTATAAGGGCCTTTGCACCTCGAATTATATCTTTTTTGGTAAGACCCGTTATATATAGCAGTTTTTTATAAGAATTAAATGGGGATGGGATAATCCCCAAATAACTTTTATTTGTCTCAGGAGCACCTCCAATATGTTTTAGAATTAGCTTTTGTAAGCTGGGTGACATATTATCCCAAGTGCTTATATAAATTATATGTCTGTTTTTGTTTTCTAATGTAAGAGAATCCATATATGTTATAGTAGGGAAAAATACCGTATATGGTGCCTTTTCTCCCCAGTCAGAGATTATGGATAATGCAACCATTATCTCTGCACCTTTGGGGTTATTAGGAAGTAGTATTACAGATTTTAGTGGGGATGTAAGTGGTGGTTCGAAAAAGGGAACAGGATAATCTGCAAGACTAAGATCTTTTTTTAGTATATATTCTATATGAATAAGGCTTTCTTTGTGTACTTTAAACCAAATACCTGGGTTATCTATATCTTGACATGGATCGGCAAGACTCCTTAAATATGTTTTTACAAGGAGTTCATTTGAACCTGGTTTTATATTTTTAATAGGTAAATCTATGGTTATAGTAGTTTTTAGTTTATTTGTAGCATCCAATTTTACACTCTTTATGGGTACATCATTTAAATATACAGTAAAACTTGATGTAGAAGAGAGTGCAAGCTCAGAATGGCTTATTACAAGATTTAATTTTGCATATTTTATAAGCCATGTAGGGTCTTGTGTAAAGTAGAAGAAAAAACTATTAAATATGCCTGATCCCCATTTATCTGTATCTGTAAGGAGGGTATTAGATACCTTGATAGTTGAAGGTGGGTTTATCTTTTTTGGTTTTGTGGGTACCCCTTCTTCTTTTTCTTTTGTAGGATATACATCAATAAATAAAATATCGGGATTTCTATTTATTCCAGGGGTATATTTAAATTTTGATTTGAAATAAAAAATTATATTTAGGTCAGTCCCCTTTTCTTTCACTACATAACTTTTTACCAGTGTATCATTATAATATTTTATTTTCTGTACATTATTATCTAATATGGTATCTTTTAATGTTATAGAGAGAAGTGTGCCTATTTTTTCTATATTGTACTGTGGTATATTGTTTAGATCTATGGCCACCCTTCTAAAGTTTTTATGTACCCCTATTCTTATACTTTGTACTATTTTATTCTCTGCAAAGGATAAGGAGCTAAATAGAACAAAAATAAAGATGATACATAATATTGTGGATAATCTTCTTTTCATAATCTCACCCTTCCCTTTTTGTTTTATCCCAGACTATTTTTTTCCTTGTAAATATGTTTCCTAATTTTATTGCAAATACCCTTATCATAATAAATGTCCAAAGCTGGGTATATGTAAAATACATGATAAAGGTTAAAAATATATTTTCTGGTGTATTTTCACCTCTCTCTGTAGTAAGTGTTATGCCTACCTCTACCATGAATAAGACTATAGCAAGGAACCATAGGAGCATAAACGGCCCTTCTAAATTCAGGGTTGTAAGCCCCAAACCTCCAGTTATAAATACATAGAGAGATCCCATAATTGCCAAGAAGAACATAAAGTATAAAAGAAAGAAATAGACTATATCTACATAAATCTTTTTTTTCTTTAAAGAGAAAAATTTAGGGAGATACTTAAAAATTACTTGTAAATTTCCCAATGCCCATCGAGTTCTTTGCTTTAGCCATACCTTAAATCTTTCTGGTTCTTCTTCCCATGTCACAGAGTAGGGGACCATTTTTATCCATTTCCCTGTTTGGTATAACTTTATACTTACATCAGTATCTTCTGTAAGGGCAGATGGGTCCCAGTATCCTATCTCTTCAAGTAGCTTTTTTCTTACGATAAAATTGGTACCTGGAATGGTGGTAAGTTTAAAAACCCTTCCCCTCCCTGCTTGTGTGGTCCATTGAAAAAATATAGTTTCTATGTTTATAAACTTGGTAAGGAGGTTCCTTGCCCTATTTCTTGTGCGGAATTTCCCTATCACGGCACCTATTGTCTCATCTCTCATTATATTAAGCACCAGATATAGGAGTGCTTTTGTCTCTGGAGTATTGTCTGCATCATATACAGCAATAAGGTCCCCTTTTGCATGTTTTACTCCATAGTTAAGGGCTGCTCCTTTACTTCTTCCTTCATCTTCAGGCACATCCAAAACCCTTAGATTCTCGATTTTTTCGGTAAGTTTTAAAGCTAAATCTCTTGTATTATCTGTTGAATGATCATTTATAAGTATTATCTCATATTTATCCTTTGGATAAGCAAAAGATCCAATGGACTTCAGTGTCGCCTCAATTACCACATCTTCGTTGTGTGCAGGAATCAAGACAGAGACAAAAGGAAGTTCAGATAGTTGTGTATATAAGTTGTCCAGCCTCCTTTTCTCCCTTTCCATTTCTTGAGAGTATAGATACCCTTGATACGATAAAAATACATGATATAAAAGAAATATCCATATAATGATTAATGAAGTTATAAATATAATCTCTGTCAATACTTTCTCCTCCTTTTTGAAATATAGAGAAGTGCCAAAAGTAGCACAGATAAAGAGGCTATTATAGAAAATGTTTTTGTACTTAGTTTAAATCCTTTTCTTTCCTTGTAGTAAAAGGGAAGATTAAGATCCTCTATTTTTACCTCTTTTACTTTAGGTATCTTTAGAGGTGGTACCTCTTTTTTTAAATCTACGAAATAATAACCCATTTCATCTAAACCTTTTATTATAGGTTTTAGATATTTTACCCCCATAAATGGGTGAAAGAAAAAACCTACAAAAGGATCCCTTACCATTTTTTTTATGATCCTTGCTTTATAAAGTATTCTTTCTATACTCTCTTTAGGGTCTTCTTTTTCTACATACCCTAAATTTTCAGGTATTATATATAGACCAGCATAACTTTTATATATAGGGTAGTAGAATTCTTGAGTAGATTCTGGATCATCTATCATAACTTGTCCTACATATATGGGAATGTATTTTTTGAGTTCGAATTCTCCTTCTATGGATAAATTGTAATGTGGTGGTTCAAATGCATAAAATGGTATATTTAATCTCTTAAAGGTAGAGATACCATAAGATATCCTTTTTTCGAAGTATTCTTTGAAATTTGGAATAGGTCTGTTGTGGATCATATCCCAAAACTCTGAGCCTTCTCCTGAAATCTCTTCTTTGCTGTACTGATGGGTTATCCCATGCATTATAATCCTACCTCTATGACTGTCTAACTCTTTTAAATATTTGACCATTTTTGGTCTCCTATCAAGTGTTACACTCTCCTTTAGGGCAAAATTCATATATACAGGGTAAAATGCCATCGCAAAGGGAAGATTCTCCTTTATTAGATAATCTGTTGTTTTCTTTAAAACTTTTAATGGATAATCTGGATTTATATCTTCGATTCTTATGAGCGCCTTTGGAATCCCTTTATGATCCTCTCCTATTATGTCGTGCAATAGGTCAGAAAAGGCAATTCCTGTAAAGGAATAAAAGGGTGAGCCTGTAATAATCCATAAGTTTTTGGTTTTTATATATGCAGGGATCTTATCCTTTAGGTTCGAAAAATATCCATATACCTTTCCCTCTCCTATCTTTATCTTGGGGATATACATCTCCCATTCGTTAAATACTGTAGTATTTTTATATATAAGATATGGGAAATCTTTTGTAATCCCCACATATGTAATAGGATATGTACCCTCTCTTATGATGGCTTCAGGGTCTTGTCCAATAAAACACAGTTCTTTTTTCCTTTTGGTGAAGATATTTACTATATTTTTGGGTACAACATGGTCATTATTGCTTATAAAGAATAGAATATCTGTATTTTCTGCCTCTTTTGTGTCAATATCTTTTGCAAGATAGGTTTTTACATCTAATTTAAAATGACCCAAAAGATTTGCAACCATAATTATGTCACTTTTTTTCTCTCCTGTTACAATTGCTGTTTTCCCATAGGCACTTATAGAAGATAAGCTACTAATGGTTACTATAATTAGTATTATCTTAAAAAGTTCTTTGTATTTTTTTCTTGTAGTGAATAGGTATATAGCTAACCCTAATAATACAAAGAAAAGAGAAACCCTAAAAAATATAGTACCTGTAAGTTTTCCTATCTTTTTTACTTCTCTATTTTCTTCTTTAAGATAAAGAGAAGAATATGTAATTCTTTTCATATATTTTATATTCCTTTCCTTTTTGTTTGGCTCTCTTAAATTGGGAAGTCCACTAAATTCATAACCCAATCCCAAAAGATCATCTATAAGTTTTTTTAAATATTTTTTATCGATAAATGGATGAAAGTACACTACCCCAAAGGCATCCTTTACATATCTTAATTTCTTTGCACGCTCTATTATATTGGAAAGAGAAAGAGAAGGGTTTTCCCTGCTTATATATCCCAAATTAGGTGTGATAAAGAATAAGTCTTTCTTTGGATCTCTTATGATATATGGTAGTGATTGAGTTGATTTGTATGTATAATTGCTTAGCTGTATAGTACCTATATAATAATCAAAATATTTACCTACAAACGCCATATATTTGGGAGGGAATGCAAATTCAGATGGCATAAATCCTACAGGGTGTATGCCAATCTTTTGAGACAGTGTAAAAGCCATAGAGATTCTTCTTTCAAAGTACTTTTCAAAATCATCTATAGGGCGGTCATTCTTTATATCCCAAAATTCTGCATCTCTTTCCATTTTTGTTCTGTAATATTTTCTCAAAAGGCCTGAGAGCACAAATGAGATATCCCTTTTGGCAATTATATTCAAAAAATAGCTAAGAGTTTTTTTCTCTTCAATTGAGATAAAACTTCTTCGGTCTGTGTCAAAAAAAAGTGGATAATAAGATATAACAAATGGAACCTTTTCTCTTTCTAATATTTTTACCGTATCTTTTAAGTTTTCAGGCTTTGTGTATGGATTTACATCTTGTACTATAAAGAGTAACTTAGGTCCCTTTTTTACATAGGGTACATCCAAAAAACTATACAAAAAATTTGCAAAAAAGTATGCCTCCTCATCCCATAAAGGAAACCCTCCCAATAGATAGATATTTTTATCCTTTAATAGAAAAGGCATATTTGAGGCCTCATTGGAAACTGTTGCAAGAACCTTTGTCTCCTTGTTTATGATTTTATATTCATATATCAATTTATTTGGTGAAACAAAGTATCTTTTTCCTTCATACTTTATATTTAAAAATCCCTTTTTCTCATCTTTGTACAAGATGGGTTTTAAATTTTTTGCCTTTCCTATTATACATATTTTACTATTTTTGAGATGTGGAAGCTCTTTTTCTATGACCTTTGGGAGCATATCTGTTACAGGAATTATTATATATTTATACTTATAAAGCAGTGTCTTGGTAAGTTCGTTGAATTTTACAATATCTACAGGTATATCAAAATGAAGCAAGAAATTTTTAATCATTTTTGTAATATCCATATTTTTTATAAGGTATGAACTTTTATATGTAAGAAGTATTCTCTCTTCTGTATATGCATTACCTGTAAAGAGTATAAGAATTAATACACTAAAAAGAAATATTTTAATCCACATCAAATTCATAGTTGTGCTTTGCCTTTGCGTATAATAGGGAAAAATCCTCTCCATCTTCAGGAAAGAATGCCCATCCTACATTTATATAAAGCCTAACTCTTTTGAAGTGTTCCTCTCCCACCTTTACATCTATAAAAGAAAGTGTTTCTTTTATACGATTTTTTATAATGGAGAGCGTATCCTCGCTTACCCCTATCAAGATTGCACCAAATTCATCATCTGCAAGTCTTGCCTTTTTATCTTCTAATCTAAAGATCGTGTTTATCCTCTCTGCTACCATTTTAATAAGCCTTTTTTTCGCACTTTCTCCATATTGTTCACGAAATTCTTTTAGGAAATTTATCCTAATTAATACTATGGCAAATCTCCCTCCATATCTTTTTCCCCTCTTTATCTCCTCTTCTACAGAGAATATAAAGTTTTTTCTATTGTTTAGCCCTGTCTCTTCATCAAGGGTGACAAGTTCATCAATAGAGTATTCCACCTCTTTTACTCTATTGTAAAGTTTTTGATAAAAATCGTGGATTCTTCCCCCAATAAAGGCACCTATAGGTATGACTGGAATCCAAAATATCTCCTCTATTGTAATCTCTTTTCTTCCCGGAAGGAAGAACTGCCTTACCATAAGATATGTACTATAGAGAAATATTGTGATAAGGGAGGAGACAAGACCTGGTGCAAGTCCTTTAACCATCGAGAAGAACATGACTGTAAGAAAAATAGAAGATATGAAATAGACTTCTAAATTTTCTACATATCCAAAATAAAAAAACCAACTATTTACGATAAGTAATACTATAAATAAAAGGAGAAAATAGATATTTATCCCTTCATAATTAATTTTTTTCACATCTCTCACCTTTCTTTCGTATAGTTTTGATATAATCTTAAGGCAGAAAGTGCAAGTAAATTATCAAATGCATATACTCTGTATCTTCTCTTTTTCTTTATATAATACCCAAAAGCCCCTTTTTGAGGACCTTTAGGTATTATAAATTTTATCATTTTGTGTAAAAAACCAGTTGCAGTCTCTATATCATCTAAGTTTAGAAAGATTCTTACCAATAGGGCATATGATGCTACATCATCCATAACTGTATCTTCTGGATCAAAATAATTAACCGCATATATGGGAGAAAGACCAATCTCTGTGAGATGTAAAATAGTCATAGTATTTATGATATCATAATCTGCCTGTTTTTTTCTTATGTATCTTTTTTTTCTCACATTATACTTTATGGAAAAGTGATTCTTGTCAAATCCATGATATATGATAATAAGTCCATTATCAAAGATATCTTTCCATGTATTAAGGTTTTTTCTATCTATTTGAGAAAGCAGTCTAATGGTATAGAGGTCTATATAAGATAGGGTAGTACCTACGTTTAGGTTTTTGTATATCTTTTCTTTAAAGAATGATTTTTCCCAGGAGGCCCCGTCTAATATAATTCCATCTTGTGTGCAGTATTTTAGGTTGGCATCACCTATCTTTTTCCCTAATCTGATGTATGGACTTTTGCCCCATGATTTTCCTGCAAGGATAAGATATCTTGTAATCCTTAAGTCATCAATTGTGGCACTGGAATTTTCTGTTTTACCTTTTTCATTTATCTTCCAAGAGATAAGGCCAGAGGGGCGAATGAGATATTTGTTTAGAAAATTTACCTCTTTTTGAAATTCCCTCTTTCTATTACTGAAATAGAGATATTCCAGATATAGACCAATAGATTCGGAAAGTATTTCATGATTTTGTCCATCATGGGGATCTATTGGGTAATCAGTATAGTAATTTGAAAAAACTCCCCCCTCTTTACTTACAAGCTTTGTCTTTAAAAAATCGTAAGCTTCCTGCTCTATTTTCCTGTAATCATACCCTTTTTCTTTCTCTTTTGCGTATGATAAAGCAGAAAAAAACAAAGATAGAAATACCAAAAGTAAAAGAATACTAATATATTTTTTTCTGAAATTAATCCACCCCTTTGCATTTTATTTGTCATATATTATACCATAAATTTTTAAGTTAGAAGAATTTCATAAGGATTTTCAAGTGCATTTTTTAATGCAATGAGAAATTTTGCAGATTCTGCCCCATCTACTGCTCTATGGTCAGAAGTAAGAGAGATGCTGAATAGATAGCCAATTCCGATGCTATCCTTCTCTATTACAGGTTCTTTTTTTATAGCAGATACAGCAAGTATCGCAACTTGGGGTGGGTTTATTATAGCCTCGAAATGGTCTATACCATACATTCCTAAATTAGATATGGTAAATGTTCCTCCTTCGAGCTCTCCTACTGTAATAGTGCCATCTTGTGCCTTCTTTATAAGTGTTTTTACCTCCTTATCTATTTCTGTAAGACTTTTTTGGTCTGCATTTTTTACAACAGGTACCATAAGTCCCTTTTGAGTTGCAAGGGCAAATCCTATGTTTATATCATCTTTTAGGTATATGTTTTCATCATCAACAAATGCATTAAACATGGGGAAATTTCTTATAACTCTGGAGACAATATATATAATAAGATTATTATAAGATACCTTTACTTTATTTACTTTAAGTACTGTCTCTCTTAGTTTTATAAGCCCTTCCCCCCTTACCTTCATACTCTCTGAATAGTATGGTTTTTGACGGACACTCTCTTTCATTCGTTGGGCGATAACCTTCCTAATGCCTGTAATAGGGATAATATTCCTTTCTTTGTCTTTCTTCTCTAATGCCCTTCTTCTTTCCTTCTCTGAAATAATCTTTATAATATCATCTTTTATTATTCGTCCTTCGGGGCCCGTTCCTTTAATAGTAGTTATGTCTATATCGTTTTCCTGGGCAAGCCGTCTAGCAAGGGGAGAGATTTTTATCCTCTCCTCTTTTGGAGTATTTATGGAATGTTCTTTTCTCATCTCTTTTTGTGTATCTATAGGTGGTATGGACTCTTTTTTCTCAATCTCTACATCTTCCTCTCCTTCTGCTTCCATATATGCCACAACCTCTGATACCTTGGCAGAACCCCCTTCTGGTATAGCTATCTCTTTTAGAACCCCACTATAAGGGGACTCAATTTCTATGTTTATTTTTTCTGTCATTACCTCAAATAGGGGTTCCCCTTTTTCTACTTTGTCACCTTCTCTTTTTAACCATCCAGTAATCATGCCCTCTGTCATGGTAAGACCCAATTTGGGCATTAAGATTTCTTTTAACATTTCAGCCTCCTTTAATGATATATGCCAAACAGTTTAGGTAGATACAAACTAAGTGCAGGGAAGTATGTTATTATAAGTAAAGCACCAACAGCTGCCAATACGAGGGGAATGACCTCTTTTGAAAGTTCCTCGAGGCTTACCCCAGATATGTTGGATCCCACATAGAGATTTACTGCAATAGGTGGGGTTACCTGTCCTATCGCCAAATTTAC
This sequence comes from uncultured Atribacterota bacterium, assembly GCA_964462295.1. Classification (GTDB taxonomy): domain Bacteria; phylum Atribacterota; class JALVIU01; order JALVIU01; family JALVIU01; genus JALVIU01. Next base: position 26,249 of record CAYWXH010000013.1, on the reverse strand, counting down.
TGTCATAAGCACTCCAAACCAAACAGGGTCAAAGTGATATTTTGCCATAATGGGTAAAAAGATCGGTAAGAAGACATAGTATATAGATATAGCATCAAGGAGCATACCTGCTATAAGAAGAATAAAGTTTACCATTATGAGAATAACATAAGGATTACTGGAAGTAGATACTATAAGATTGGATGCCTTATCTATAAGTCCGATTGTTGCACCTGCCCATGAAAAAAGTCCGGCAAATGTGACAACAATCATAACAACAGAGGTAGAAATGGCAGATTCTACCAATAGTTTATATAGTACATCCCAATTTATAGTTTTATATATAAACACTCCTACAAATAAGCCATAAAATACTGCTACTGCTGCTGCCTCTGTAGGTGTAAAGATACCTCCATATATGCCTCCTAATATGATAATGGGGGTTAGAAGTCCCCAAAAGGAATCAATAAATGCCTTAAATATCTCTTTTGGTGTTCCCCAGTCTCCTCCTCTGTATCCTCTCTTTTTGGAAATAATATAAACTACAATCATAAGGGCAATCCCTACTATGATGCCTGGAATTATCCCTGCTGCAAAAAGTGCCCCAATAGATGCATTTGTGATTACTCCATATACAATGAATCCAATACTTGGAGGTATGATTATGGCAAGCCCGCTGCTTACAGAAACTACACTTGTAGCAAAGGGAAGGTCATATTTGTTTTTCACCATTGCAGGTATAAGGAGTACTCCTAATGCTGCAACTGTTGCAGGACCAGAGCCTGATACTGCACCCCAAAAAAGTGCAACAGCTACTGTTACTATAGCAAGTCCTCCTGTGATAGGTCCAATGAGAAGCTCTATGAATTTTATGATCTTTTCTGCTATCTTTGCCTTTTCCATAATAACCCCTGCTAAAATGAAAAAAGGTATGGCAGTTAGGGGAAATTTGGCAATACCTGCAAAAAAGTTATAAGATACTACATCTATCCCTAGGTTCCATTTCCATACTACAAAGATTGCAGCAAAACCCAAAGAGGCCGCAATGGGAACCCTTAGAAGAAGTGGGATGAAAAATAGTGTTATTAGCCAAAATATAGGATCGTGTAACATAGTTTACTTTTCCTCCTCCTTCCATTCTTTTAGGATGCGTTCTATTATGCGCCATATAACTATTGCACTTCCTATAGGAACACCTATGGTGTACCACCATACAGGTACACCTAACGATTCAGATGTTGCCTCAAGTAACATCTCATCTAATACCTCTTTTATCCCAAGATATATAAGAACAATAAATAAAGAAGCGGTAATTATATATCCAATTACGATCACTATTTTTCTTAATTTTTTTGGGAAAAAGGAGACTACAAAGTTTACACCCAAATGGGAGCCCCTCTTAAACCCTGCTGCAGCACCTAAGAGGACCATCCAGACAAATAGGTTTACCTCAAGCTCCTCAGTAAAGGCAAGGGAATATTTTACAAGATAACGGGTAATAACATTAATAAATGCAACAGATGCCATTGTAAGAAGGAGCATACCCGCAAGGGCCTCTTCGAAGTTTTCCAAAAGCTTTTGCCTCATTTATACCTCCTTTTCTGTAAAAGGTCGGTAGATCTACCGACCTTTTACAGATTAGAAAAATTATTTTACCTTCTTGATTGCCTGTTCAGCTGCAAATACTAAATCTGCACCAATTTTCTTTCTCCATTTATCATATACCTTTCTCGTTGCCTTTTTGAATGCTGCCCTTTCTTCATCTGTTAAGAATGTTACCTTCATCCCGTGTTCCTCAAGGTATTTATATGGTTGTGTGATCTCTACCTTTTGGCCAATACCTTGTAGATATTTGAGGGCACTTCCATCATCAAGTCCTACCCTTGCCATAGCCCTTTCCCAGTCCATCACCTCTTTTGCTGTCTCTTTTAATATTTTTTTATCTTCTTCAGAAAAACTTCCCCAAGTTCTTTTGTTTACCCCAAGAATAAGTGGGTCAATTGTATAGTTCCATATGGTTATATATTTATGAAATTCATATATCTTATACGGAATGATTACTATATTTATTGGGTTTTCTTGACCGTCTACTACACCTTGTCTAAATGCAGTCTGTGCATCTCCCCAATTCATATTTAAGGGGTTTGCACCAAGTGCCTTAAAGATATCCAAGAATATAGGGCTCCCTACTACTCTTATCTTCATATCTTTTAGGTCAGATGGAAGTTTTACCTCTTTTTTACTATTTGTAAGCTGACGGAATCCATTTTCTCCCCATGTCCCTATGGAGACTACCCCGAGTTTGTTTAATCTTTTCTTTATCATTTCTCCTGGAAATCCATTTGTAACTGCATCAAGTTCTTTGAAACCCTTGAACATAAATGGCATAGAAAAGAGATTTAGTTCTTTTATCTGGGAAGACCAATTTATTGTAGAACCTACCGCAAAATCTGCAACCCCTTTTCTTAGAAGCAAAAATTCGTTTGTTTGCTTTCCTGCAAAAAGTTGCCCACCAAAATATACTTTAATATTGATTCTTCCCTCTGTTCTTTCTTTTACTAAATCTGCAAACTTTTTACCTGCCATTCCCCATGGGGAATTAGGCCCAACTACTAAAGACATCTTGTATTCACTTTTGTACTTAGCAAAAGCGGTTAATGACAAGAGCAATGAAAAAACCATTATAAAAATGAGAATCTTTTTAATCATTGTTTTCCTCCTTTTAATAATTTAGATTAACTAAATATAATAAAGCTAATAAAATTAATAAACCACCTCCTTTCACTCTCTTTTTCCGAATAGTTTGTATATAGCTTCTTTTATGTCTTCTTTATCAGGTACAACAAACTCCTCAAGTGGAGGAGAAAAGGGGTGTGGTACATTCCTTGCCCCAACTCTTCCGATGGGTGCATCCAGATAATCAAAAGCCTCCTCTTGAATTGTGGCCGCAACCTCTGCACCCCATCCTGCGCGTCTCCATGTTTCATGGGCTATTATTACTCTATTTGTCTTTTTTACAGACTCTACTACTTTTTCTTTATCCCAGGGGACCAATGTCCTAAGGTCTATTACCTCTATCTCTAATCTATCACTTTTTGAAAGCTCCTCTGCTACTTTTAGGGCCTCATGTACCATGCGAGATGTAGCTACAATAGTAAGGTCTTTTCCTTCTCTTTTTATATCTGCCTCTCCAAATGGGATATAGTATTCTTCTTCAGGCACTTCCCCTTTCATGGAATAAAGTCTCTTATGTTCAAATATTATTACTGGGTCCTTACTTTTTAATGCTTCCTTAGTAAGACCTTTTGCATCATAAGGGGTAGAGGGAATAACTACCTTTATCCCTGGAATGTGCATAAATATAGTTTCTATACTTTGAGAGTGCTGGGCTGCTGCCGACCTTGCTATCCCATCTGGGCCTCGAAGCACTATGGGTAATGATTTTTGTCCTCCCGACATGTATCTTATTTTCATTATTTGGTTTACTACTGCATCCATTCCTGTAAAGAGAAAATCTGCGAAGTGGAATTCCACTATAGGATGCATTCCTGCAAGTGCAGCACCTACTGCTGATCCATAAATTACTTCTTCTGAAATAGGGGTATCAATTATTTTATCTTGATATTCATCTAAAAGGCATTTATAGGTACCAAAGATCCCTCCCTGTTTAGAGAGGTCTTCACCATAGGTAAAAATAGTAGGGTCTTTTTCCATCTCTTCTTTAATCGCCTCACAAATAGCTTCGGAAAAGGTGATCTCTCTCATTTCTCTCTCCTTTGTTTAGTAATCGTATTTAAAATCATCTACAAAAAGGTCAGAAAGTGCCTCCTGAGGTTCTGGAAGTGGTGATTGTCGGGCATATTTTACCGCCTCATTAACCCTTTCTACTGCAGATGTATAAATTCTCTCTCTTTCATCTTCTGTTAAGATTCCATTTTCTATCATATACCTCTCTATTCTACCTACTGGCTCATTTTTCCACCATTTTTCAACCTCTTCTTTTTCCCTATATTTTTCTGGGTCTCCTACAAAATGTCCCTTTAACCTGTAGGTTTTTGCCTCAATTAGTGTAGGTCCTTCTCCCTCTCTTGCACGAAAAATAGCCTCCTTTGCTGTTTTGTATACCTCAAAGAGGTCATTTCCATCTATGGATATCCCAGGCATATTATAGGCCATTGCCCTCTCTGCAATACTTTTTACAGGTACTACTCTTTCATATTTTGCAGTAGAGGCATACTGATTGTTTTCATTTACGAAAATTATTGGAAGTTTATATACACTTGCCCAATTTAACGCCTCATGAAAGGCCCCTCTTCCTGTTGCCCCATCTCCGAAGAATGAGACTACTACTTGGTCAGAACCTTTTAGCTTTATAGCCATTCCTGCACCTGCTGCTATAGGAAGGCCTCCAGCAACTACGCCATTTGCCCCCAATACACCTATATCAAAGCTCATAATATGCATAGATCCACCTTTCCCTTTGCAGTATCCTGTGTTCTTTCCATAAAGTTCTGCCATCATCTTTTTCATATCTGCACCCTTTGCAATCATGTGGCCATGTCCCCTGTGGGTACTTGTTATGAAATCATCTTTTCTGAGTTGGGAAATGATACCTGCACCTATTGCTTCTTCTCCAATATATAAATGGATAAAGCCAGGCATCTCTCCCTGGAGGAAGTTTTTTTCTGCGGTTTCTTCAAATTTTCTGATAGTTACCATTGTCTCATATATCCGAAGGAGCTCTTCTTTAGGAATGTCCATTGTTTACCTTAGAGCCTAAACAAAGGTTTAGGGCTGGGTTATTTGGATCCGCCCATGAAAATGCCCACTACCCAGCTGGCGGTTTTTGGGCATAATCAATTATTTTTAAAAAAATAAAAAATTTTTATATTATAAAAGTAGCACTTTTTTCTTTTTATGTCAAGGAGAAAAAGATGAGGGTAGGGGAGAGGGGAAGACTGATAGGGAAGCCCTATCAGTCTTTTTTGAGCCAAGGCATCATTTCTCTTAATTTTGCACCTGTTTTTTCTGCAAGGTGATTTGCCTCTTTCTTTCTCATTGTATAGAAAAATGGTCTTCCAATTTTATTCTCTGTAAGCCAATCTTTTGCAAATTGTCCTGTTTGAATCTCATATAAGAGGTTTTTCATCTCTTTTCTGGTATCCTCTGTTATAATCCTTTTACCCATCTTCATATCTCCATATTCTGCAGTATCACTTATGGCTTTTCTCATATTGGAGATACCACCTTCATATATAAGGTCTACTATAAGTTTCATTTCATTTATGCACTCAAAATACGCAATTTCTGGTTGATATCCTGCCTCAACTAATGTATCAAACCCTGCCCTCATAAGTTCTGTAAGACCACCACAGAGTACGGCCTGTTCCCCAAAGAGGTCTGTCTCTGTCTCTTCCTGGAAGGTAGTTTCTATAACACCTGCCTTTAAGGCACCGATACCCTTTGCATAGGCAAGTGCAATCTCCTTTGCCTTCCCTGTGAAATCTTGCTCTACTGCAATAAGTGCAGGAACACTTTTCCCCTCTACATACATTCTTCTTACAAGATTCCCAGGTCCTTTTGGGGCTATCATAGTTACATCTACATTTTTAGGTGGGATTATCTGGGAAAAGTGGATATTGAAACCATGTGAAAACATGAGCATATCGCCTTCTTCCATATATGGGGCGATCTTTTCTCTGTACACCTCTCCTTGGAGATGGTCAGGAATAAGAATTTGAATAACTTGTGCCATTTTTGAAGCTTCTTCAATAGTTGCAACTTCCATGCCATCTTCTTTTGCTTTATTCCATGATTTTCCGTCTTTCCTGAGCCCTATTACTACATCTACTCCACTATCTTTTAGATTTAGAGATTGTCCCCTCCCTTGACTTCCATATCCTATTACAGCAACTTTTTTCCCTTTTAGATAATTCAAATCCCCATCTTTCTCATAATAGATCTTTGCCATTTTTTATTCCTCCCATTTAATATCTTCTTTTTCTTCCCTAATACTCATAGGCCCTCTTGATAGGGCAATCTTCCCTGTTCTTGCGATCTCTTTTATGCCAAACTCTGACATAAGAGATATAAAGGCATTTATCTTTTCTGTTGGACCCGTTACCTCTGTAGTTATCATTTTCTTTCCGATATCTACTACATTTGCCCTAAAGGTATTTGCGATCTCTATAATCTCTAATCTTTCCATTGAAGATTTTACCTCGATTTTTATAAGGGCAAGCTCTCTTCTCACAGATTCATCTCTTCCAAGTACTATTACTTTTATTACATCTAATTGCTTATTTAGTTGATGTACTATTTGATCAAGTGTCCTCTTGTCTCCCTCTGCCACAATTGTGATACGGGTATATTTTGGGTCTTCTGTTACCCCAGCTGCAATGCTTGCTATATTGTACCCTCTTCTTGTAAAGAGCCCTGCAATTCTACTTAATACACCGGGATGATTTTTAACCAAAATACCAATAGTCTCTTTCATTTTTTCCCTCCTATCCTATCATCTCTTCCAAGGGTGCCCCTGCAGGAACCATAGGAAATACATTCTCTTCCTTTTTCACTATGAAATCTATAAGATATGGTGTATTGGATTCTATGGCCTCTTTAAGTGCTGCTTCCACCTCTTCATTTTTGGTGACCCTTTTTGCAGGAATTCCATATGCCTCTGCCAATTTTACGAAATCAGGATTCCCAGAGAGGCTTGTGTGTGAATATCTTTTGTCGTAAAAGAGTTCTTGCCATTGTCTTACCATACCTAAATACTCATTGTTTATTAGGGCAATCACTATAGGAACCTTATTGTAAGAAATAGTTGCAAGTTCCTGAAGATTCATCTGAAAACTTCCATCTCCTGATATATCTACAACTATCTTATCTGGTCTTCCCAATTTTGCCCCTATGGCAGCAGGAAGACCATATCCCATAGTCCCTAAACCTCCTGAAGAGAGATGTGTGCGAGGTTCGGTGTATTTGTAAAACTGTGCTGCCCACATCTGGGATTGTCCCACTTCTCCTATTACTATAGCCTTATGGTTGGTAAGTTTTCCTACTACTTCAACTATGTATTGAGGTTTTACCCCTTCATCATCATTTAGATCATATTTGAGTGGATGTTTAGATTTCCAATTTCTTAGTGTTTCGTGCCAACCGGAAAAATCAAAGACAATATCCTTGGTTTTTATTTCATCATTTAGTATATCAAGTACCCTTTTTGCATCCCCTACAATACCTAAGAAGGTATTTACTAATTTCCCTATTTCAGCTCTATCAAGGTCTATATGTACAATTTTGGCATGGGGGGCAAATTTCTCTATCTTTCCAGTAACTCTATCGTCGAACCTCATCCCTATCCCTATGAGGAGATCGCATTCAGAGACTGCATAGTTTGCATACCTTGTACCATGCATGCCGAGCATCCCAAGTGAGAGTTCATCTGTTTCTGGATAGCTGCCAAGACCCATGAGGGTTGTAATTACAGGTACTTTTGTTAATCTTATAAATTCTCTTAAATTTTCTGAGGCCTCACTTGTAATAATACCTCCTCCGGCTATAACAATAGGTTTCTTGGCCTCTTTTAGAAGTTCTATAACCTTTGTAACTTCTCTTTTTGATACAGGGGGATCAGGCTCATATCCTTCGATCGAGATACTTTCCGGATAGTAAAATTCTCCCTCTGCATTTTGGATATCTTTTGGTAGATCTATGAGTACGGGTCCTGGTCTCCCTGACCGAGCAATATAAAATGCTTCTTTTATTATGCGTGGTAGGTCTTTTATATCTTTTACCAAAAAGTTATATTTGGTAATCGGCATAGTAATTCCTGTAGCATCTGTTTCCTGAAAGGCATCTGTTCCTATGAGGGTAGTTGGTACCTGTCCGGTAAATGCAACCACAGGTACTGAATCCATATAGGCTGTTGCAAGGCCTGTGACGAGATTGGTAGCTCCTGGTCCAGAGGTGGCAAAGCATACACCTACTCTTCCTGTAGCTCTTGCATATCCATCTGCTGCATGTGCCGCTCCCTGTTCATGACGGGTGAGAATATGTTTTAGATCAGACTTATATAGGGCATCATACACAGGGATCATTGCCCCCCCTGGTATACCAAATATTATCTCCACACCTTCCTTTTTTAAGGCTTCAATAACCATCTCTGCCCCGGTTAACTTCATTATGACCCTCCTTTCGTAATTGATATAAAAAAAGACCTCCGTCAAGGGACGGAGGTCTTCTCGTGGTACCACCCTATTTTGGCTATAGTAAATAGCCCTTAATTTATGGTAACGCTATATGCGTCAAAAGGTACTTTATTTCCCTCTTGAATAGGAAGTGAGTTTCACTATAGACCTCTTGTACCTTCTCACCACCCGGTACTCTCTGTAAAGAAGTTCCTATAGTTACTTGTCTTCCTATATTTTTCCTATTTAATTTTATAATTGCCTTATATTCTAAGATAAAATTTTGCCTTTGTCAACCCCTATACATATAATTTTTAAAATAATTTGCCCGGATTCATTATTCCATTGGGATCGAAATCCTTTTTTATGGTTTTCATAAGCTCAAATTCTTTCCCTTTTGTTATAGGTAAAAGTCCTTTTTTTATAAATCCTATTCCATGTTCTCCACTTACAGCACCTCCCAGTTTTGCCGCCTCAAGTGCTATCTTTTCCAGTATCTCTTCTGATACTTCTCTCCATTCTTTTGGAGGAAGATCTTTAGGTTTCATAGGGGCCGGGTGGAGGTTTCCATCTGCCGCATGTCCTGCAACAGGTATAATTACACTATACTCTTTTGAAACTTTTTGTATATATTCCATAATTTCGGGTATTTTTGAAGTAGGGACTACTATATCACCAGTAGGTACATATGGGTCAAATGCCTTTATTCCTTCCAGCCAATTTCTCCTTATCCTCCAGATTTTTTCTGAAAATGTCCTGTTATCTGCTATAAAGACATCCAATGCCCCATTTTCAAGACTTACTTTTCCCGCTTTTTCATATATTTCTTCTAACTCTTTTTTTGTTCTTCCCTCAAATTGAACTATAAGATAGGCCTTTGCCTCTTCTTGATAGGGCAGAATAGTATTGTTGTACTTTGAGCCGAGTTCTACAGAGACCTTATCAATAAACTCTACAGCTGTAGGTAGTACACTACTTTCTTTTATGGTTATTGCTACATTTTTGATTGCTTCATCTAACTCCTTAAATGGGATAAGGAGATCTACAGTCTTTCCTGGTAGGGGAATAAGGTTTAAATAGATTTTTGTAAATATCCCCAGTGTCCCTTCAGAGCCTACCATAAGATTTATAAAATTGTAACCACTTGAATCTTTTCTTCTCTTTCCACCAAATTCTACTATATCTCCATAACCTAATACTGTTTCTATTCCCAATACGTGGTGTCCTGTATTCCCATACTTTATGACTTTACTTCCCCCTGCGTTTGTTGCTACATTTCCTCCGATAAAGCTTGTCTCTACACTCATAGGGTATCCTGCATAGTAGAGCCCTTCTTCTGCTACCTTTTTGCAAAGATCATTTGTTACAACCCCTGGTTCAACAACAGCTACCATATTTTCTTTATCTATTTCTAAGATATTATTCATTCTTTCTAAAGAGAGTACAATTCCTCCATAGATAGGAACTGCTGCCCCAGATAGCCCACTTCCTGCACCACGTGGTGTAATAGGGATGCCATATCTATTTGCAAGCTTTACTATAGATAGTATCTCTTCTTTCTCCTGTGGTTTTACTACCACATCTGGCATATGGGCATAGTACTCTCCTCCTGCCTCATCTTTTGCATATTGAGAAAGTTGCTCTTTATCTTCATATATTACCGCTCTTTCTCCAGAGATTTTTCTTAGTTCCACTACCAACTTTTCATCTATTTTTCCATACTCTTTCATTATCTTTTTACCTCTTTTTCAATCTTTTTTATCATAATAGGAACTACCTCAAAGAGGTCTCCCACAATACCAAAATCCGAAACCTGAAAGATATTCGCATCGGGATCTTTGTTTATACTTACCACTACCTCAGATGATGACATACCCGCTATATGCTGTATGGCCCCTGATATGCCTACTGCTACATAGAGCCTTGGACTTACTGTCTTTCCTGAAAGCCCTACCTGATGAGCATAGGGGATCCACCCCATATCAACAGCAGCCCTTGATGCCCCAACTGCACCATTTAATAGTTTTGCCAGGTGATACAACATATCAAAGTTTTTCCCATCTTTTAATCCCTTTCCTCCAGAGATAACGATATCTGCCTCTTGAATAGGGACCTCTCCTGTCTCATCTTTCTCAAAATTTATCCTTTTTATCCTAGATGTAAAGAGCTCTTCAGGATATTTTTTTTCTATGATTTCCCCCTTTCTCCCTCTATCTGGCTTTGGAATCTTTTTTGATTTTGGTCTAACAGTAGCCATCTGTGGCCTATGGTTTGGTGTTTTTATGGTAGCCATTACATTTCCACCTATAGCAGGTCTTGTTTGAAGTAGGAGGCCAGACTCCTTTTCTATGTCAAGCCCAGTGCAGTCTGCAGTGAGCCCTGTCTCTATCTTTGAGGCAAGAAGGGGCATTATAGTTCTACCCATGGTGGTTGCAGATGCTATAAAGATTTCAGGCTTTTCTTCTTCAATAAGGGAAGAGAGTATCTTTAGATAGATATCAGGATTGAAATAGGATAGCCTTTCATCATCTATTACATAAACTATATCTACCCCTCTTTGAATAAGTTCTTTTGCATCTTCAGCTAAATTTTTTCCTATAAGCACCGTAGATAATGGTACACCCTTTTTCTTTGCAAGTACCTCTCCCCAGGATATGAGCTCAAAAGAGACAGGATTTAACACACCCTCTCTCTTCTCTGAGAGTGTCCATACACCGTTGTAACCATCTGTAGCTTTAGGCATGATTCCCCCTTTATTTATATAATATTTTTTTCTTTTAGAAATTGGATAAGTTCATCTACTCCCTTTTCTATATCCTTAGGCTTTATTATCTTTCCTTTTCTTGTCATCTTGGGGTAGTAGACATTTACAACCCTTGTTGGTGAACCCAAAAGCCCTATCTTTGAAGGATCTACGTCAATATCATTCCCAGTAAGAATTGGAATCTCTGCTTTTTTCGCCCTCATTTTACCTGCAAAATTGGGAATACGGGGTTCATTTATCTCTTTAACTACACTTATAACTGTTGGAAGTTGTACCTCTACGAGCTCTTTTCCTCCTTCAATCAATCTTTCTGCTATTATGGATCTCTCCTTCACCTCTAGGAGTTTGCTTACATAGGTAATAATAGGGAGGTTAAGTTGTGCAGCAAGGGATGGGCCAACTTGTCCTGTTTCCCCATCTGTTGCCCTCTCTCCCGTGAAGATTATATCGAAATTTCCAAGTTTTTTTATGGCCTTTGACAGGGTGTAGGCAGTAGCCCATGTATCTGCCCCTCCAAATTTTCTATCTGATAATAGGTATCCCTTATCTATTCCCATAGATATAGCATCTTTTATGACATCTTTTGCAAATGGGGGACCCATAGATATGGCAACAGTTTCTATATTTTCATACTTTTCTTTTAATCTTACCGCCTCTTCTACCGCATACATATCCAATGGATTTAGCTCTGATTCAAGATTTTCCCTGATCATTGTTCCAGTTTCTTTGTTTATTTTTACTTTATCCGTAGCCGGTACCTGTTTTACTAAAACAGCAATTTTCATGAAATTCCTCCTGCTCAATTAAAGTATTGCACATATTATATTATGATGGATAAATTTTGTCAATTTTTCGATGAAATCTTGCTATACTATAATAATTGAAATCCATGATGCTTTAGTTATTTATGATATAAGAAACTTTTATTTTTTCCTTGACATTTTAAAGATTATATAGTAAAATAATCCCGTAATCTTAGATGAGCAGGACATATTACGGGGTTAAAGGGGGTATCCAAGACGGATTCACGAAGAGAGATTAATAAATTTCTTTTTACAATTTTAGTCTTTTTTGGTCTATGGCTTATTTTTACCGCAAGTTTTTCCCCAGGAGAGTTATTTACAGGGCTTGCAACAGCTATCATCATAGCTTATCTTGTTTATGATAAATTTACCACCAAAGGTTTTGAAAACCTCTCTCCTAAAAGAATATGGTATTTCCTTCTTTATCTCCCATTCTTCTTTTTTGAAGTCATTAAATCTAACATAGATGTGGCATACAGGGTACTTCATCCAAAAATGCCTATAAAACCAGGAATAGTCGCCGTTAGGACCAAACTTAAAGGAAATATGGGAAAATTAATCCTTGCAAATTCTATTACACTTACTCCCGGGACATTTACTTTAGATATTATAGATGATATATATCTCATTCATTGGATATATGTAGAATCAGAAGATATGGAAGAGGCATCTAGGATAATTGCCCACAAATTTGAAAGATATATAAAGGAGTTTGCAGAATGACTATAATCTCTTATATCTTTTTTCTTTTTGTAATTATAGGTACATTTTTTGCAATAATGCGTATATATTTAGGTCCTACTGCCCCAGATAGACTTGTAGGAATGAGCACTATGACTACTATAACGACAGTTCTTTTGGTATTCTTGGGATACTATTTTAATAGATATGTATATATAGATGTAGCATTAGTCTATGCAGTTCTTTCATACATAGGAGAGGTTTCAATAGCAAGATATTTAGAAGGTGGGATATAGTTATGGTGCTAACTATCATAGGTGGTATACTTATACTCATAAGTGCTTTTTTCCTCTTTCTTGGAGCTTTTGGTATATATAGATTACCTGATGTCTATAACAGACTTCAAGCTGCTACAAAAGCTACAACACTAGGGGCATTTATAGGTATAATAGGGGTAGGTTTTTTAAAACCAGAATGGTTCCTAAAAACATTAGTGATTGCGGTTTTTCTCTTCCTTACCAACCCTATAAGTAGTCATGCTATTGGAAGAGGTAGCTGTTTAAGGGGAGTTAAACCTTATCCGGGAACTGTTGTAAATAAAACAAAAGAATTTAAAGAGTGTGAAACTACTAAAAAGGAGTAGTTTATGTTTATAATTTCTCTTTTACTTATTATTTTTATGTTGGTACTTGCAATTATAACAATTGAATTTAATGATCTTTTAAAGGCTGTGATTTCCTCTGGGGGAGTAAGTCTTATTGCATCCATTTTATTTTATATTCTTAATGCACCTGATGTTGCCATGGCAGAGGCATCTATTGGTGCTGGTTTAACTATAGGTATATTTATCTTTGCCCTGAGAAGGACTGCAAGATGGGAAGGAGAAGAAGAGGATGAATAAAAAAAATAGAAAAATTGCTATTTTGCTTCTTATCTTGATCTCTGGTATTATCCTTCTTTTTGCCTTTTCCCAAATTCCTTTTGGAAAAGATAGAATGTTTGTGGGAAAATACTATATAGAAAATGGGCTTAAAGATACAGGTTCTCAAAACCTTGTAACATCTGTAGTAGTAGATTTTAGAGGGTTTGATACACTAGGAGAGGTAACCGTTTTATTCCTTGCAGCAACAGGGGTAGGGGCCCTTATGTTCTACTATAAAAAAGAGAAGGATAAAGAAAAATTTGCAGAGGAAAAGGATGCAAGCTTTATTTTAAAGGTGAGTACCCCTATTTTATTTCCACTTATCTTGATTTTCGGTGTTTATGTATTTATTCATGGACACCTTACCCCAGGTGGAGGATTTCAAGGTGGTGCCATCATAGCATCCTCTTTTTTACTCTTGTACATTGTTTTCCCTCATCTCTTCCATGAATTAGAAAGTTTCAAGATTTTGGAGAGTTTGGCAGGACTTACCTTTGTAAGTGTAGGTCTTTTGGGGCTTATATTTGGAGGATTTTTCCTTAAAAATTTTTTGGGCAAAGGGATTGTAGGGACCCTTTTTAGTGCAGGTATTATCCCTATAATATATATCGCAATAGGGCTTAAGGTAGGGGCTGAGCTCACAGGAATTCTTGATGATTTGAGGAGAAGAGAATAATGATTTACTATATAGGTGCTTTTGGTCTTATATTTATAGGATTATACACTATAGCTGTAAAGAGAAACCTTATAAAAATCGTTGTAGGTCTTTCTTTAATTGATACAGGGGTAAACTTACTTATTGTCTCTATAGGATACATTTCAGGGAGGACTGCTCCTATACTTACAGGTAGTCTAAGAGTAAATCCTGCTACAAAAGTGGTAGATCCTATACCGCAGGCCTTAGTACTTACTGCAATTGTTATAGGTGTTGCGGTGTTGGCACTTGCTTTATCTATAGTCATAAATATTTATAAGAATTATAATACCTTAGATGTAAGAAAAATAAGGAGGCTTAGATGGTAAACCCCATTTTACTTATTGCTATACCTCTTTTTGTAGCTTTTTCCATTCCTATTATAGATAGAATAAATAAAAGGGCTGTTTCGATAGCAGTATTAGGGACGCTTTTATTTAATTTTATAGGGATTGCAACCATTCTGGAACATGCTATAAGGAAGCCTATTTTGGTTGTGATAGGCGGTTGGACACCTCCATGGGGTATAAATCTTTATGCAGATGCATTAGGTGCTTTTTTTGCATTTATTATACTATTGGTAGCCTTATTGGTTTATCTTTATATTTTCTATAAAGACCTCTATCCTGCCCCTTATGAGAAATTTAACATGCTTTATCTCCTTGTGGTTATGGGGGCTACAGGAATGGTCCTTACCGGTGATATCTTTAATATGTTCGTCTTTTTGGAGATTACAGCTATCGCCTCTTATGGTCTCTCTGGGATAAGGGGTGATGGTAGGGGAAGTGAAGGTGCATTTAAGTATCTTGTTTTGGGTTCGATTTCCTCTTCTTTTGTCCTTATTGGGATAATGTTTCTGTATGGTAGTATAGGAAGTTTAAATATTGCACATATAGCTCAAAATGTAGGTAAGGTAAATCCCTATATTCTAGGTGTTGCATTTACAATGTTTCTCATTGGTTTTGGGACAGAGGCAGAGCTTTTTCCCCTTAATGCATGGGTGCCAGATACGTATACAGGGGCACCACATTTTGTTACAGCACTATTTAGTGGCATGGTTTCAAAGGCAGGTATATATGCACTTATAAGATTATTTTATATATTATTCGGTTTTACACATTTTTCATGGATACTTATGATTCTTGCATTTATTACCCTGTTTGTAGCTGAATTATCTGCTATGACCCAGAGTGACCTAAAGAGACTTTTATCTTATTCAAGTATAGGACAGATGGGCCTTGCTACTTTGGGTTTTGGATTGGGAAGTTATCTTGGATTTGCAGCCTCTCTTTTTCAACTTTTGAATCATGCTATTTCAAAGGTGGTTCTCTTTCTTAGTGTTGGTTATCTGAGTGAAGTTTTAAAATCAAGAAGGACTTCAGCGATAGAGGGTATTGGTAGAAAGATCCCTTGGATTGCCTTGGTAATTACACTTTCCATCTTTTCTCTTATAGGGCTTCCTCCCTTTTTGGGATTCTGGGGGAAATTCTATCTAGTACTTGCATTTATTCAGAAAAGCCCTGCTTATATGATATTTATTGTATTCATTCTTCTTGTTACACTTGTAGAGGGATACTACTATTTCCGTATAGTTCATAAGCTGTACTTTTCACCCTTTAAGGGAAATTTACAAGAAGAGAGACAAGATTTTAGGATTCCTATTCTTATGCTCATACTTGTTGGCATTTTACTCCTTTTGGGACTATACCCAAAGGCTATTCTCGTATATATAAAACCTGCAGCTCTTTCTCTTTTAGATAAGGCAGGATATATAAAATCTGTCCTTGGGGGAGGTCTATAATGTATCTGGCTTTACTTATAATACTACCTTTTTTATCAGCTTTTATTGTATATATTGTTAAACAGACAAAGGGAGAAAAAGAAAGTGAATACATAGCTTATATACTTTCAGCTATTTTTGTTCTTATGGTAGCCCTATCTTATGGAAAAACTTATGCCTTTTCCATAAGCGGAGGGAGTTTTGGTAATATAGTATTTAAAATTAATATGCTTTCATGGTTTTTTGCCATTCTTTCTTCTGTGTTTTTCCTTTTAAATATTGTCTATAACTATACCTACTATAGAGAAAAGGAGCTCCCTGTCAAAGATTACTTTATTCCGACTTTTTTTGTCCTTATGGGGAGCATATTTGGCATACTGTTTAGTCAGAATCTTTTATCAATGTTTTTCTTCTGGGAAATTATGACATGGTCTTCCTACCTTATGGCCTCTTATTCAGGGAGAGTCTCTCGTGTTTCAAGTATAAGATATTTTATAATGAGCGTATTTGGTGCATATGCCTTTTTGGTAGCTATAGGTATTCTATTTGTAAAACTTCATACATTAGATATCCCAACTCTATTTAATACTGTAGGTACTATGTCCCCAGGGTATTTATTATTTACCTTTGTTCTCTTTGTAGTAGCCTTTGGGGTAAAAGCAGCCCTTATGCCACTCCATACATGGGCTCCTTTTGCATACACAGAGGCCCCCCATGGTTTTACACCGTTTTTCTCTGGGGTATTGAGTAAACTTGGAGTATTTGCCTTATTTGTATCTATTTTTAATATTCCTATATTCAAAACCCTATCTGGTATATATAAAACTACAATTTTTGGGCTTTCTTATCCACTTTATGTTGTGGCCCTTTTGGGTGCAATTACGGCGTTTTTGGCATCAATACTTGCCTTTTTCCAAGATGATGCCAAAAAACTTCTTGCATTTTCCAGTATAAGCCAGCTCGGGTATATAGTAACAGGCCTTTTTATCGGTACTAGTTTAGGTGTAGGTGGTGCACTTTTTCATGCAATAAATCATACAATATTTAAAGGAATGCTATTTTTAGCTATAGCTTCTGTGATTTATAGGACAAATACTAGAAAGTTGAGTGAGATGGGTGGACTTCTGCCAAATATGCCTGTTACCTTTATAGTAGTTTTAGGGGGTATTATAGCCCTTGCGGGTATCCCACCATCTGGTGGTTTTGCTTCAAAGTGGATGCTCTATGAGGCACTTATTGCAAAAAAGATGGTATTTATGGCAGCCCTTTTATTCCTTGCTACGACTGCATCATTTATGTATGTATTTAGACTTATTCATTCTATCTTTTTGGGACAAAGACCAGTAAAATTTGCAACTATAAAAGAAGTTCCTTTACCTATGCAAATCGTCATGATTATCTTATTGGTTTTTGCATATCTTTTTGGTGTATTCCCTGGACTTATCCTAAATCCAGTTTCTCAAATCCTCAAAGATGTGGGATTGGGCCCTATTAATTATACGATTACCCAAGTAGCATCACCCCTTGGAAGCTGGAATGCCTTTTGGGTATTTGTACTTATGGGTTGGGCATTTGTTATAGGTATAGGGGTATTTTTCTTGGGGGCACCTTCTCGAAAGATTAGTAAATTGGATACCTTTGCATCAGGGGAGATTCTTGGAGAAGATGTGCCATATCATTATTCTTACTATTTTTATAGGCCATTAGAAGAGGTTGTACTTCCTTACCTTAAGGTGAGTGCACATAAAATTTATGAGACCTTCTCTTCCTTTGTGGTAAGGGGGTCGGGTATTATTAGATTATGGTATAGTGGGAATCTAGAAACCTATGTCCTTTATTTCATAGTATTTATATTCTTTGTACTTGTATTTTCAAAATTAATTGTATAGGAGGAATAAATGTTATTTCTCTATAATATTATTATAGTACCGATAATTGCCATTCTTATAGGGCTTTTATTTATGGGTATAGCTAGAAAGGTGACAGCAAGAATACATAGAAGATACGGTCCTCCTGTAATTCAGCCTTATTTCGATACTTTTAAGTTGCTAACAAAAGAAGATAATATTAATCATGGTGCTATGTATATTTTGGGGCCTGTTATTGGCATAACAGGTGCTATTTTGACCTTGTTTTTTATCCCTATAGGAAAGTATGCACTATTTTCCATGCATGGAGACCTTATATTGGTACTCTATTTGGGCGTGATAGGTTCATTGGGTATGGCACTTGGTGCAGGGGATTCTGGTAATCCTAATGCAGCAATCGGTGTCTCAAGGGGTCTTTCTCTTATGCTTTCATATGAACTACCCCTTGTATTGGCAATAGTAGGGGTGATCTTAAAGTATAATACCACCTCAATTTCGGCTATAGTTCAAAAACAGGTAACATCTGGATGGTGGGCTATATTTGTAATACCACTTTCTGCTATAGTATTTGATATTGCGCTTCAAGGTATATTGGGAGAGAAACCCTTTGATATTCCTATCGCACCCCATGAGATAAATTCTGGGCCTATGGTAGAGTATGGGGGAAAGTATCTGGGTATGCTTCAATTGTTTGCATCACTTCATATATTTACAGAACTTGCCCTTTTTGTTGACCTTTTTTTAGGGGGTGGTGCAAATATCGTAACCTTTTCCCTCAAAATGCTTGTAGTCTTTTTAATAGCTATATTTATAAATGCAATTATGCCAAGATTTAGGATGGATCAAGCTTTTAAATTCTATTGGAAATGGCCTGCACTTCTTGGCCTTATAAGTCTTATTTTCGTATTTATCTAAGGAGGTCTTATATGTTAGATAAGTTCAGAGAAGGGAAGATAGCCCGCTGGTTTAAAGGGAGGTCTATGTGGCTTCTGCATTTTTGTACCGGATGTGGTGCAGTGGAGCTTCCCCCTTCTATGACTTCACGATATGATTTGGAAAGATTTGGTATAATACCTATGGCAACACCAAGGCAGGCAGATGTACTTCTTATAACAGGTTATCTTTCTGTAAAAACCTTAAAAAGGGTTATAACTACTTATGAACAGATGTTAGACCCTAAGTATGTAATAGGATTTGGATCATGCACTATAAATGGGGGTATGTACTGGGATTCATATGCAACAATCAACAAATTGGATTATTACCTACCTGTAGATGTTTACATATCAGGATGTATGCCTGCACCTGATGCAATATTTGCAGCATTTTTAGAGCTTAGAGAAAAGATAGAAAAGGGTGAGGCGAATGGCTATAAGCTTTATAAAGTCCATTATGAAAAATATAAGGCAAACCAGGATAGGGTATTTAAAAATAGAGGAATAATTGAGGGAGAGAGTAACTCATGACAGAAGAAGAGGTATTAAATCTTATTAAAGAGAAATTTCCCAATATAGAAGGTAATATCCCTGAGCATCAACGGAAAAGGGTTCATATAAATACAGAAAAAGATAAAATAAAAGAGATTGCTAGGTTCCTTAAAGAAAATGGTTTTAGACACCTGTCTTTTATCACATGTGTAGATTGGATAGATGATGGAGAGTTTGAGCTTGTATATGGATTTTACTCCTATGATGAGAAGATCGTAATAGTTGTAAAAACAAGGATTCCAAGGGATAATCCTATACAGGAGACTTTGCTCCCCTTATGGCATCAGGCTCAAACATATGAGAGAGAGATCCATGAGATGTTTGGTGTGAAGTTTGAAGGTAATCCCAGACTTACTCCTTTTATACTTGAGGATTGGGAAGGTATCCCTCCGATGAGAAAGGATTTTGATAGCAGAAAATATTCTCAAATTATATACGATAGAGAGGCTGAATAAGGGAGGACTATCTTGAAGACATATGAACTTTTTATAGGACCTCAACATGTGGGAATTACAGGAAATTTTAGTGTAATTCTTGAGCTTGAGGGGAATCTGGTAAGAAAGGCAACTGCAAACCCTGGCTTTTTACACAGGGGTTTTGAAAAACTTATGGAAATGAGGGGATTTATTCATAATGTTCCTATAGTTTGCCGTATCTGTGTACCAGATCCTGACCCCAATGAGGCAAATTATGCTATGGCGGTAGAAAAACTTTTAGGAATTGAACCGCCTCCGCGGGCAAAATATATTCGTACTATAGTACTTGAACTTTCAAGAATCGCATCTCATCTTTTTACCTTTGGTGGTCATGCAGGGGCCTTAGGTCTCTATACTGTTCCTAATTGGGCCATAAGTGACCGTGATTTTATCCTTGATCTTTTTGAAATGTTGACAGGAGGAAGGGTATATCATATCTATATCTATCCAGGAGGGGTGAGAAGGGATATCCCAGATGGGTTTATTGAGAAGGCAAAAGAGGTACTAGACTATCTTGAAAAGAGATTAGCAGATTATGATAGATTGTACTTTGATTCATATATGTTTAGAAAGAGGGCAATAGGTATAGGGGTTATTAAGCGTGAAGAGGCAATAGATTGGGGGGTTACAGGACCGAACCTTAGGGCATCAGGGGTAAAGTCAGATACAAGAAAGGATGACCCTTATGCGGCATATGGAGAGCTTGATTTTGAGATCCCCGTATTGACAGGGGGAGATGCACATGATAGAATGATGATAAGAAGAATGGAAGTATCAGAGAGTATAAAGATTATAAGACAGGCCCTTGATAACTTACCTGATGGCCCAATAAGGGAGAAGGTACCTAACCCTATGAGGTTTATAGTGCCTCCAGGTGATACATATGTAAAAGTTGAATCATCTAAGGGAGAGTATGGATATTACATGGTAAGTAATGGTAAAGATAAACCATACAGGGTCTATATAAGAGGGACATCTATGACACACGGTATACATATATTGGAAAGATTACTGCCGGGTAATTATCTTGCAGATGTCTCTCAGATAATGTTTAGTTTAGATGTATGTCCTCCAGAAATTGATAGGTAGGTGATATTATGGATATAAAAGGTTATCTTTCTCCTATATCTGCACTTAAATTCCTTGTAAAAAAACCTGTAACAGTACGTGTTCCATATGAAAAAAAGGAACCATCTGCAAATTATAGGGGTTTTCATATAAATGATATAGAAAAGTGTATAGGTTGTGGAAATTGTTCGAGGATCTGTCCACCTAATGCAATAGAGATGGTACCAATGACAGAATACCCAAAATACAAAGATATGCAGGTGGAAGAGGGAAAAAGAATAAAAAAGATACCCAAAATAGATTATGGAAGATGTTGTTTTTGTGCCCTATGTGTAGATGTGTGTCCCTCTTTTTCCCTTAAACTTTCGAGAGAGAGGATTCAGGTAGAGACAGATAAGGATGCATTTGTATTTATTGCAAACAACGATGTACCATATAAAGAGAATTTAGGTTATGTAGCAGATGAAAAATCTCATCTTTTGGGACTAAAGCCTAAAAGATAGAGAAAGGGGTGATGAAGTATGAGAAGGTTTACAAGTTTAATCCTTATTACATTGTTTTTGGTCTTAATTGTTGGTTTTGGAGTTTCTTATGCCACACCAAGGCCAAAGGTAATTATAGTAAATCCAAGACCTGGGTTTAAGGTATCAGTTTCTATCCCAAAACAGACATACTATGTGGGAGAAAACATAAAGATTTATATAAGGCCTACTACCAACTGTTATGTTTCAGTATATGATATTGATACAAGAGGGGTACCAAGGTTGATTTTCCCTAATAAGTATTCTCCTTCTAATTATTTACCAGCAAATGTTACACATGTATTACCAGATAAGCCTACATACTCTCTTAAAGTAGGCGGGCCTGCAGGTACAGAGCAGATCCTTGTTATAGCATCTAAGACACCGACAATTATTCCTCCTGCCTTATTTGAAAAGGCAAAAAGGTCTCTTTTCCCGACAGTAGGGGCAAATCCTTCTACACTTAAGAGCTTTATAGGAAAGGTAGTCTCAGTTATTCCAAATAATCTTTGGACAGTGGCATCAGTTACCTTTTATGTAAAAGAAAGACCCCATGTGACTATGCTTACTGTAAACACTGCACCATCTGGTGCATCTGTCTATCTTGATGGTATATTACGAGGACAATCGCCACTTACCATATCCACAAATCCGGGTACACATAGTGTAAAGATCAGTCTTGCTGGCTATAAAACAATGGTTGTAACTGTTAATCTCAGGTCAGGTGAAAGAAGGAGTTTAAGTTATACACTTCAGAGAGTGGCTCAATATGGTACCCTTAAGGTAAATAGTAATCCACAAGGGGCAAAGGTTTATATTGATGGAACTTATAGAGGGGTTACACCTATTTCTATTTCCTCTCTCAGGGCAGGAACACATGAGGTAAAAGTTATTAAATCAGGATATCAGGCATGGAGAGAGAATGTGTATGTGGGACCCAATGATATTGCCCGTGTGTATGCAACCCTTGTCCCGAATCCAGTGGGTACCATTACTGTAAATACAGTACCATCTGGTGCATCTGTCTATCTTGATGGTATACTACGGGGACAATCACCTGTAACATTTACTGCAGATCCAGGTACACATACATTGAAGTTAAGTCTCTCTAACTATAAAACAAAAACTATTACATTTACATTAAATGCCGGAGAGAGAAGAACATTTAACTATACCCTTCAAAAGATCGTACAATATGGAAGCCTTAAAATAAGGAGTAATCCACAAGGTGCAAGAGTATATATTGATGGTACCTATAAGGGAACCACACCTATTAGCATCTCTTCAATAAGGGCAGGAACACACCAGATAAGAATAAAGATGTCAGGATATGAAGAATGGGTGGAAAATGTTTATGTAGAGGCAAACCAGAGAACTGATATATATGCATCTTTAACCCCATCTATTGTATATGGAGACCTTGTTATCTCATCAGGTGTTCCAGGTTCAAAGGTCTTTTTAAATGGAACCTACAAGGGAAAGGTTGACAGTAATGGTAAACTCACCATTTCAGATATAATCCCAGGAAATTATGAACTTACAGTAATAATGGATGGATACAGGACCGTTGTTCAGGATATCTATATAACAGGTGGAGAAAAGACTTACATCTATCTTAACCAGATAGCAATAGAAAAATAAATAGATAGAGGGGAATATCCCCTCTATCTATTACATCTTTTCTTCAAAAAAGAGCTCATCTTCTCTCTTTCTATGAATACTTCCTCTTCTGTCCTTGGGATATCCCATGGGAAATAGTGCAATTACCTTATAATTTTTTGGAATATTTAAAATCTCTTTTATCTTTTCTTCATCAAATACAATTACCCAACACCCTCCAATCCCGTTTTCTGTTGCTATAAGATTTGCTTGTGAAAGTGCTATGCCTATATCAAGAAGATATACAGGCTCTCTCTCATTGCCTATGTATGGATATGCCTCATCGGGGTTTGCGACTGCTACAAGTACTAGAGGTGCATCTTTTACAAATCTATATGTTTTACCCTCCTGTACTAATCTGTTTTTAGTAGTTTTATCTTTTACGAAGACAAATCTGTAGGGTTGTCTATTGTCTGCACTGGGAGATATCCATATAGCCTTTTTTATTTTATCTATGATTTCTTTTGGTATCTCTTTTTCTTGAAAGCTTCTTACAGAATACCTCTCCATTATGGCCTTTTCTACATCCATTTACCTTTCCTCCTTTACTATTTCTATGAATTTTTTGAATAATTTTTTAAATGCCTCATACATTCTCTCAGGATGCCACTGCACCCCTAAAACGAATTTTTCTTTATCTTTGAGTATAATTGCCTCTATGATATCATCATCTGTTTTGGCAATTATGTCAAAGTTTGGTGCTACTTTATTTATGGCTTGATGATGATAGCTATTTACCTCTATCTTATCTTTTTTAAATATATCTTTAAGAAAAGAGTCTTCTTTTAGGTTAACCATGTGATTTTTATTATAAGTATGATTGGGTAGATCTTGGTATAATTTTCCTCCAAAGGCTACATTTATAAGTTGTATCCCTCGGCATATACCAAAAATAGGGAGACCTTTTTGAACCCCTTTTTTCAGGATTTTTATTTCAAATTCATCTCTTTTCTCATCTATATATTTAGTTTCTGGATGAGGATCTTCTCCATAGAAATGAGGGGCTACATCTCCTCCTCCTGTAAGTACTATTCCTTGTACTATATCTATAAGTTCATCCTCTAGGCCTTTATAAGAAGGATCAGATAGGATAGGTATGCCCCCTGTATTTTTTATTGCTTCTATATAGTAGTGATTACATATGAGGGAGAGGTTATTGTTGTCTACTTTTTCTGAGCATGTAAGAAGAATTTTTGGTTTTTCCATAAGGACCCCCTTGTGTTTTTATTTAAGTATTATACAATAGTTTAATTTAAAAACACAAGGGGGATGTAAGGTTTTAGAATTTTAATTCAGCTAATGCCTCTTTTATTTTTTCTTCTGGATATTCATAATCTACGAGTTCTCCGGCAAGATATTTCTCATAACTTGAAAGATCGAAGAATCCATGTCCTGAGAAATTAAAGAGTATTGTTTTCTCCTCCCCAGTCTCCTTACACTTTAATGCCTCATCAATTGCGGCCTTTATAGCATGGTTTGTCTCAGGTGCAGGGAGTATACCTTCTGTTTTTGCAAAGATTACCCCTGCCTCAAATACATCATTTTGATGATATGCCCGTGCATCTATTATTCCTTCTCTATGAAGAAGACTTACAATAGGTGCCATACCATGATATCTTAAACCACCTGCATGAATAGTGGGGGGAACGAAGGTATGACCAAGGGTAAACATCTTCATTATAGGGGTCATCCCTGCTGTATCCCCATAATCATATCTATAGAGACCTTTTGTAAGTGTAGGACAAGATGTAGGCTCCACAGCTATGATATCTATCTTTTTACCATCTAACTTATCTTTTACAAAAGGAAAGGAGAGGCCTGCAAAATTACTTCCTCCGCCTACACATCCAATTACTACATCAGGGTAATCTCCTACTTTTTCTAATTGCTTTTTTGTTTCAAGCCCAATAATTGTCTGATGAAGCATTACATGATTAAGCACACTACCCAATGCATAATTGGAATCTTTTTTTCCTGCGGCATCTTCTACAGCTTCACTTATTGCTATGCCTAAACTTCCCGGAGAATTTGGGTCTTTTTCCAAGATTTTTCTTCCACTTTCTGTTCTATCTGAGGGGCTTGGGAATATCTCTGCACCCCATGTATTTATAAGTATTTTTCTATAAGGCTTTTGCTCATAGCTTACCTTTACCATATATACTGTTACATCCATTCCAAATAGGCTACCGGCAAAAGATAAAGCGCTTCCCCATTGTCCTGCCCCTGTTTCAGTTACGAGCCTCTTTACCCCTTCTTGTTTATTATAATATGCCTGTGCTACTGCTGTATTTGGTTTATGGCTTCCTGGAGGACTTACGCTCTCATTCTTATAATATATCTTTGCAGGTGTCCCAAGATATTTTTCTAAGTTCCTTGCCCTCACAAGAGGTGTAGGCCTCCAGAGACTATACACTTCAAGTACCTCTTCTGGTATATCAACATACTGCTTATCACTAAATTCCTGTTCTATTAATGCATCTGGGAATATAGGTTTTAGATCTTCTGGTTTAACTATTTTCTTCGTTATTGGGTTTAGTGGCGGCTCCAATGGTTTGGGTAGATCAGGTAAAATATTGTACCATCTTTTTGGTATTTCACTTTGTGATAGTGTAATAATTTTTTCTTTCATAACAATACCTCCTTTAATATAAATTAATGCAAATAAAAACCCCTTCTCGTCCCAGTATAGAGACGAGAAGGGGTTAATCTCGCGGTACCACTCTATTTCATAATCATAAATAGATTATGCCCTCATTGATTCGGATGCAGATAACATCCTATCTCTGTAACGGGAGATCCCGTTATCCCCTACTTAATTCAGGGATAAGATACTCAAGCCCATTTCACCAGATGAAAGATTACCAGACTCGCACCCTTTTGTCTGGCTCTCTGAAATCTCTCCTTCTAGTTACTTTACTTGAGTAGTAAATATAACAACAATAAATTTTAGTGAAGTATAGCACAAAAATTTTTAAAAGTCAATAGATCTGTCAGTTTATTTTCCCTAAAATACGATATTATAGGAGATTAGTTCCATAGACCTTGATTGCTCTCACTCCTCTTATCTTTATTAATAGTCATAACTAGAACCTTGTATTTTTATCCTTTACTGTACGATATCCGCATACCTTCGTTCACTAATGCAGGGCTTTTCACGCCCTACTACATCATTGCGAAGAGCCCACACCCCCTCTATCCGTCATTACAAGGAGGAGTGCCTTTTGCTCCGACGAAGCAATCTCTGGTGCCTAAGACCCCGCCTGTCTCCCCAACCGTCATTGCGAGGGGTCCGCACTCCCCCCCCACTGTCATTGCGAGGAAGGGCGTATTTTGCCCTGACGTGGCAATCTCTGGT
>CAYWXH010000012.1:22773-36822 GCA_964462295.1 uncultured Atribacterota bacterium | reverse complement strand
CTTCTGTTTCTGCAAGTTCCACTAACTTTCCAAGATACATAACGGCAACACGAGTAGATATATGCCTTACCACAGAAAGGTCATGGGCAATAAATAAATATGTAAGCTTAAACTTTTCTTGTAAGTCTTCCAAAAGGTTTATAACTTGGGCTTGGATAGATACATCAAGTGCAGAGACTGGCTCATCTGCCACTATAAATTTTGGTTGTACGGCAAGGGCACGGGCAATACCTATTCTCTGTCTTTGACCACCGGAGAATTCATGAGGGTACCTTCGCATATGCTGAGGTAAAAGACCTACTACATCTAAAAGTTCAGAGATCTTTTCTTCTCTTTCCTTTTTTGTCTTCACAAGTTTATGGATATCAAGTGCCTCACCTACTATATCACCTACAGTCATTCTTGGATTCAAAGAGGCATATGGGTCCTGAAAGATTATCTGAATATCTCTCCTTATCCTTCTAAGTTCTGTCTTATTAAGTGAAAATATGTCCATACCTTCAAAAATAGCCTTACCTTCTGTAGGTTCAATAAGCCTTAAGATGGTTCTCCCCGTTGTAGTCTTTCCACATCCAGATTCCCCTACCACACCAAGGGTCTCCCCCTTTTTAACAGCAAAACTTACACCATCAACTGCTTTTACCCATCCAATTATTCTAGAAAAAACCCCTCCTGTAATAGGAAACCATTTTTTAAGTCCTTCTATCTTTAATATATATTCATTATTTTCTGTCATCTATATTCACCTCCTCCCTATTTTGCTTCTACTAATACTTCATCTTTTTTCTTCGAATATAACCAACATCTTACAAGATGGCCCTCATCTCCTTCATATGGTTCAAGTTCTGGCTCAGCTTCTCTACAGATATCCATAGCATGCTTACATCTATTTGCAAATCTACATCCCGGTGGAAGATTTATAGGAATAGGGACTACTCCCTCTATAGACTCCAATCTTCTCTTTCTTCCCCCTACTATCTTAGGTAAAGAATTATAAAGACCCACAGTATAAGGGTGTTTAGGATCTTTAAACATAGTATATACATCAGATGCCTCTACCGCTTTCCCTGCATACATTACAACAACCCTATCAGAAACTTCTGCTATTACACCAAGGTCATGGGTAATCATGAGTACTGCCATTTTAAACTCATCTTTCAATTGCTTTATAAGTTCCAAAATCTGTGCCTGAATTGTTACATCAAGTGCAGTAGTGGGCTCATCGGCAATAAGAAGATCAGGATTACAGGATAATGCCATGGCAATCATTGCCCTTTGCCTCATTCCCCCAGAGAGTTCATGGGGATACTGCCTCACCCTTTTTGCAGGTTCTGGGATACCTACCAAACTTAACATCTCTATCGCCTTCTTTAGGGCATCTTGCTTTGATAGCTTCTGATGAAGAACAATAGCCTCCACAATTTGGTCTCCTATAGTATAGACAGGGTTTAAAGATGTCATGGGTTCCTGAAAGATCATAGAAATCTTATTCCCTCTAATTTTTCTCATCTCAGCTTCACTTTTCTTAAGAAGGTCTTCCCCTCTGAAAAGAATCTCCCCGCCTACAATCTTTCCCGGAGGGTTCGGCACCAATCTCATTATAGATAAAGCTGTAACAGATTTTCCACAACCAGATTCTCCTACCATTCCAAGGGTTTCACCTTCACGGATGTAAAAATCTACACCATCAACTGCTTTAACTATGCCATCTTCTGTGTAGAAATAGGTTCTTAAGTTTTTAACTTCTAAAAGAATATCCCCACCTTTTTCAACCGACAATTTAACACCTCCTATATTATGCTTTACTTTACCTGAATTAACTTAGGATTATGTATTTTACCAGGAATTCTACCGCGTTTTGCCACTTTTTTCCCATTTACTTCTTTCAAATCCATAGTCATATCTAAAGGAGAGAACCCACTTATATAACTCCCTACACCAAAAGCATAAGCCCCTGCTTCCTTAAGTTGTGATATTCTCTCTGGATTTAGTCCACCGGAGACATATATCTTTACATGTGGAAACCCTGCTTGCTCCAAGCGAATCTTTACCTCTCTCACAAGGGCAGGAGTAACTCCACCTCTTTCACCAGGGGTATCTAACCTTACTCCATTAAGTTTTTCGCCTAACAAATTAGCTACTCTTAGACTCTCCTCTGCTTCATCTTTAAAGGTATCAACAAGTATTATCTTGGGTGTATCTTCATCTACAATTTCATCATATGCCTTGGCAATCTTTAAGGTATCACCTGCAATAAGGAATACTGCATGGGGAACAGTTCCTTTTGGGTAAATCCCAGAAAGTCTTGCCCCCAATACACAACTTAGGCCATCTGCACCCCCTATCTTTGCGGATCTTTCAAGCACAGGAGCTACAGCAGGATGAACATGGCGAGAAGCAAAACAAAGAACAGGACTATCTCCAGCAGCTTCTTTGCATTTGCGCGCAGCTGTTGCCCATGCAGAACTACTTGCCAAAATCCCCAGGATCGGTGTCTCATAAATTCCAAATTCACTATACGGTCCTTCTATTCTCATCACAGTGTCATAAGGGGAAAAAGTTTCGCCTTCAGGGACAGCCCATACTTTAACATTCTTATCTTTCAATAGATAAAGGACCTCAGGCAAGCCTGCAAAAACTCCTTCTCTCCTAGGAAATATCTCTGCAACAACATGAGTATGTTCAAGATTGAGATGTCTTAATATCTCTTGTGCTCTCAAGAAATAGACATCTGTCGTATAGCCCTTTAAGATTTCTTCATGGGTTGCAGAATACAATCTATTCTTTTCCACATGAAAAGAAATTGCCTGTTTTACACTTTTTAATTCCTCCATATGTTACCCCACTAAGTAGTCCAGAATATAACGAGAAGAAGTGATAATATCATAAATGCTACAGCTAGGCCTGTAGTAAGTTTGGCAAAAAATTCATCAATCTTTCTTCTCTTTCCACTTCTGTCTGCAACAGTTCCCCCTCCAAATATACCAGATGCTACACTCTGTTTTCTGTGTTGAAATACTACGGATGCAATAAGTCCTAAAGAAACAAGTATGTGAATAATAGATAGGGCTCCTACCACGTTTTTTCACCTCCAATTTTATTTCTTACTAAATTATTATAGTGCACCTTTCACTATAGCAGAGAAACTATCTACTTTTAAGCTTGCTCCACCTACAAGTGCACCATCTATAGTCTCTTCTTCCATAAAGGAAGAAATATTGTCAGGTTTCACAGAACCACCATACAATATCCTAACACTCTCTTTTGTCTCTTCATCAAACATATCCCCAAGGATGTCTCTTATGAAATCTATAACTTCTTTTGCATCAGAAGAGGTAGCAGATTTTCCCGTGCCAATTGCCCATATAGGTTCATAAGCTATAACTATTTGTTCCATCTGTTCCTTGGATAATGCCTTTAACTCATTTCTAAGTTCACTCTCCACTACTTTAAATGTCTCTCCCTGTTCTCTTTCTTCAAGGGTCTCACCTACACACAAGATAGGGATAAGATCGTGTGTGTAGGCAGAAATTACCTTCTTTTCGATAAGATCACTCTTTTCTCCAAAAATACCTCTTCTTTCGGAATGACCTAATATTACATATTTACATCCTACATCTCTTAGCATAACAGGAGAAATCTCTCCTGTGAAGGCACCCTTTTCTTCAAAATACATATTCTGTGCACCAAGGGATATATTGGTATCTTTTATAATATTTCTCACATCAGAAAGTGCTGTAAAAGGAGGACATACTACAATATCGACATCATTTATACCTTGAAGTTCTTTCACAAGGCCCTCTACAAGTTCCTTGGCTTCACTATTCGTTTTATTCATTTTCCAGTTACCAGCTATAAATTTCCTTCTCATGATACCTCCTAAATTTTTAAGGGTTATGGACCCTCAATTAAGCCCATAACCCTTAAAGTTTTCTATCTAAATTATAGTCTTAAACTCCTTTACTTACTATATACTCAATAAGGTCAACAACTCTATTGGAATAGCCCCATTCATTATCATACCAAGAAATTACCTTTACAAGATTATCCTGAATTACCATAGTAGAAAGTGCATCAAATATCGAAGAATGCGCATTCCCTATAATATCTACAGAAACAATGGGATCTTCGGTGTACTGGAGAATACCCTTTAATTCTCCCTCTGCAGCCTCTTTCATGGCAGCATTTATTTCCTCTTTTGTTACAGTCTTAGAAAGCTCTGCAACAAGATCAACTACAGAACCATCAAATGTAGGAACTCTCATCGCCATTCCATGCATCTTACCGGTAAGTGCAGGGATAACCTTTGTGGTAGCCACCGCTGCCCCTGTAGTAGTAGGGATAATAGACATTGCAGCTGCCCTTGCCCTTCTTAGGTCTTTGTGAGGTGCATCCATAATTCTCTGATCTGCTGTATAAGAATGAACTGTGGTCATCAAAGCCTTCTCTATACCAAATTTATCATTTAGTACTTTTGCAACAGGTGCAAGACAGTTTGTAGTACAGGAGGCATTAGAGATTATAGTATGTTTTTCTGGGTCATACATCTCATGGTTCACACCAAGTACTATTGTAATATCTTCACCCTTTGCAGGTGCAGAAATTATAACCTTTTTTGCCCCTGCCTTAAGATGCATAGCGGCCTTTTCTCTCTCTCTAAAAAGTCCTGTAGATTCTACTACCACATCTACACCGAGCTCTTTCCATGGAAGCTCTTCAGGATTTCTTACGCTTAACACTTTTACCTTTTTCCCATCAATCTCTATATAGTCCTCACCATATTTAATATCTTCATTTAAAATCTTATGGATAGAATCATACTTCAAAAGATGTGCCAGTGTTTTTGCATCTGTAATGTCATTTACAGCAACAATTTCAAAATTCTCCTTCTTTGCCTTAAGGTATGCCCTAAAGACAAGTCTACCAATCCTTCCAAAACCATTAATACCAACTTTTACCATCTTCCTACCTCCTTAGCTTAATTTTATCTTTTTCCTTTTGTACTCAACTAATATTATACTATAAAGTTTCAAATTTTATATTAAAAGAAAAGGGAAAGATTTCATTTTTTATAAATAATTGTTTAAAGGAAATTAAAATCCCAAGTCCTTGAAAAGTCCTCTCAAAACCCCCTTCAGATTGAGAGACAGTATCTATAGGATAATGCCACAATATTATAGGGATATCAAATGTAAATCCTATTTTAAATCCCAATACATTATCAAAAATAACAAATTCTTCTATATCCTTTTTTTCTGAAATATCATCAAAATATGAACGGCTTCCATCTGGATATTCGATATACTTCTCTTTATTTTCTCTTTCAAATAAAGAGAAGTTAAACTCTGTACCAAACCATGCATTATAATCCATGAAAGACTTATTTTCAAAGGAATAATCTATCCTTATGGAAGAGTCACCTTTAATAAGAGTTACATCTTTCCCAATATCAAGTGGTAAAAACTCTTCCTTCACCCAAATATGACCTTTTCTCTTGAGAGATAATCTTATGAGGTCTTGTTCTTCTATCATAGAATAATCATAAGGTAATATGGTAAAATCTCCTTGCTCTCCATAGCTTGACCTATAGAAACTATCACAAGTAGTGCCCTCTTTTAAGAAATGATCCATTAGGGAATATTTGTTATGCCAATCATAGATGAGATAATTCTCAAGATTTTTCTCTTTGGCTATAACTATTTCATGGATACTCTTACCTTCTTCTTTACCTGGAGCTTGTGCTATTTGAATTTTTTTATGGTATGCCTCAAATCTTCTTTTTAGGGTATCTGTTATATTCAGTGATTTCTTCCTATAGTCTATCTCAAAGATAGCTCCTCCATAAGAGGGTTTTACAAATAGGGCAAGTTCTTGATTTTTTGCTATGAGTTCTTTTTTTCCATCCTTATCAATATCTTTTTCTTCTATAACTAATACATCTTCATTACCATAAGAAATTTTATCAAGCTCCTTCTCTGCCTCTATAAGATTTCTATATATAGCAGAACGCAAATGTGGGAGATAAAGGCCCCCAAATACACCATGCCAATAGGCATCATTTGCCTGTGCTCTCATGAGATATTCATAAGGTAGAGAAATTTCCTCTGCATCTTTTAATGTGGAACATCTTTGGCTTAAATCTATCATTCGTTTATGCATATTGTTTGCCTCTTCATATTTCACAAGGAAGTTTCTCCAAAATGTACCTCTTAAAAACTTCATATATCTTGCATATTTTTCCTCTCTTGAAAAAATCTCTTCTGCTTCTTGAAGCTCTATTGTAAGCTCTGGTGGTAAGGCCCACTCCATCATCTCTTTGTATGATGCCTCAGGAAGATAGATAAGCCCCCGAGAAGGAAACTTTTTTAAGGCCTCTGAAAAGGTAAGAATCTCTATCCAATCACTGTTTTCTGTAAGAAGGGTAAAAAACTCTTTAAGCCATCCCTTTTCATAAACAAGACTGTATGTCCCGGGCCATACACCAAATTTTTCACCATCATCTGCAAGCACCAAAAGGCGCTCCTTACCTACTAAATCTTTAAAAAATTCTATGGTTTCCTTAGGCTTTTTAAATGGGATAAGATATCTCAACTCTTTAGATATAGGGAAAAGAGAAATTGAATATCCTTCATGTTCAGTGGAATAATAACCATATAGCTCCTCATGTGATAAGCCTGATAAGAGGAAGTGTTCATCATCAAGTATTGTAAATTCTATGCCTGAAGATGCAAGATCTTTAACTATTCCTTGTTCCCAAACCCTCTCAGAAAGCCACATCCCTTTAGGATGATATGAAAAATTATCCTCTATAAATTTTGTAAGTTTTAAAATTTGATTTCTTCTATCTTTCCCGGAGATAGCAGGAAATATGGGCTCATAGAATCCACCTGATAAAATTTCAACTTGTCCTCTTCCAACAAGTTCTGAAAGGGTTTCTTTGTATTTTGGATATTTTTTCAAAAGATACTCAAATAGATAACCAGAATTATGGATAGATATCTTTATTTTTGGAAATTCTCTAAGTACCTCTAAAAATGGAAGATAAGACCTTCTATAGGCATCATCTATCACAAAGTCAAAATTCCCTACCGGTTGATGGTTGTGTATGCCAAAAACAAAGCTTATCCCTTTCACGCTATCCCCCTTTTAAGAAATATCCACTTCTCTTAGCTCTTTAGCGGCATCTTCGGGGAACATAGGATTGATATGAAAACCCGAACCCCATTCAAAACCTGTCATTTTCACAAGTCTTGGAACTATTTCAATATGCCAATGATAATATTCTGCCCCCTCTTTTTTATTCTGAAGTGTTGTATGAATAATAAAATTATACGGGGGATCATTTAAGAGTTTATACATTCTTCGGAGTGCATCCCGAAGTGCAGAGGCAAGATGTGACATTTCACTGGGTTTTATCATTCCAAATGAAGACTGATGTTCTTTAGGCATTATATGCATCTCATATGGAAAACGAGGAGCAAAAGGTGCAAAGGTTATGAAATAATCATTTTCAAAAATTATTCTCCTTCCTTCTTCCATCTCTTGAACTAACATATCACAAAAAACACATCTCTTCTTGTAGTTATAGTATTTTTTAGCCCATTTCATTTCCTCCATTACCCTTTTCGGAACAATAGGTGTAGCAATAATCTGAGAATGTGGATGATCTAAGGAACTACCTGCCTCCCTTTTATGATTTTTAAATATCAATATATATTCCATTCTTGGGTCTTTCTGAAGGTCCATGAATCTATCATAATATGCCCAAAGTACATCCTCTACTTCTTTTTCTGTCATCTTTCCAAGACTCATATAATGATTAGGTGTCTCTATTATTACCTCATGGGCACCTACCCCATTCATCATATCATACATGCCTACACCCTTTCTTTTTAGTGGAGGTTCTATCATAAGGGCAGGAAATTTATTTGGTATAACCCTTACCCACCATCCGGGACCGTTCTTCTCTCCTCCTTTTCTATAAGCTATTATCTCAGGAGGAGTTTTATCCTCATGTCCTGGGCAAAATGGACAATTCTCAGGGATTGGCCCAGAATTTACTTCTTCAAGCTTTTCTGGAATAGTCATCCTATTTTTAAATTCTGGACTTATGATGATCCATCTATTATTTACCGGGTCTTTTCTAAACTCACTCATCTTTTTCTTCCTCCTTCTGGTCAAGTTCTCTTAAAAGTTTTGCAGCAAATTCCGGAGGCACGGGATTTATATAAAAACCTGATCCCCATTCAAAACCTGCAACCTGAGTAAGTCTTGGCATAATCTCTATATGCCAATGATAATACTCATGCATAAGTGCATACTCTCTCTTTTTTACATTAAATGGACAGGTGTGTAATACAAAGTTAAAAGGTGGTCTACCTAAGAGTCTGTATAATTTTGAAAACACCTCTTTTACAACAAAAGCAAGGTCAAGTACCTCTTCCCTGTCTATAGAACAATAACAAGGATCATGTCTTTTTGGAAGGATATGTATCTCATAAGGAAAACGGGAAGCAAAGGGTGCATATGCCAGAAATTTATCACTTTCAACAACTACACGATCTTTCTTGCCCCGTGTCTCTTCTCTAATAATATCACAATATGGACATCTATCCTTATATTCAAAATAGTCTCTTGAGCCGTCAAGTTCTTCTCTTACCCTCAAAGGAACTACAGGGGTAGCAATAATCTGAGAATGTGGATGAGTAATCCTTCCTCCTGCCTTTCTCCCTTGATTTTTAAAAATTAGTGCATACTTAAATCGGGGGTCTTTTTTGAGGTCCAAGATTCTATCTCTATACATCCAAAGAATCTCACTTATCTCTTCCCCACCTGCATTGGCAAGATTTTTGTAATGGTCGGGAAACTCTACAATAACCTCATTTGCCCCTACTCCACTCATAAGATCATAAAGACCCTCTCCCCATTTTTCCAATTTTTCTTCAATTTTAAGAACAGGATTTAAATTGGGAACAACCCTTACCCACCATCCAGGAGAATCAGGCTTTGTTCCTGGCTTCCTATATGCAATAATCTCTGGTGGTGTCATCTCTTCATGTCCCTCACAAAAAGGACATGACTCTATATCCTCTTCTGTTTCTTTTATCTCCGAAAAGGCATGGGGTCTTTTGGCCCGCTCTGTTGCTATAATAACCCATCTCTCTGTTATGGGATCTTTTCTAAGTTCACTCATGATTAATATCACTCCTTTTCTATACTTTTAATAATTATAATTATATACCCTAAAATCTATAAAAGAAAACGGATTATCTTCATCTTCTACCTCTGTAAGATATGCAATAGCCTCCTCATCAAATTTATTTCCCTCTACGAAGTCAAGAATAGTGTTAAATTTATCTACATGATTTTTAAATCTTTTTTTCGCATACTCTGCAGCTTGCATAGTAGTAATCAGAAAAGGCCAATCACTACTTTCTAAAAGTAACAACTCTCGTGCCGCCTGATTAAGCATCCTCTCTATCATGAGATCAGAAGTATCTACATATCTTCTTGCCAAATCTTCCATTCTCTTTTCTGCTCTATATATTATGGGCCACATCCATTCGGTCTTTTCGTTAAACCATACAAAATGATAACCACCTTCTCCCCATGAACCCTCTGGTATAGATATTACTTCAGGAGAAGAATAGTTTTCAATATAAGAAGAGCTTGTGATTAAAGATATATCTTCCATATTGCTTATATTTTTAAGTACTTCTCCTATCCATGATATACCTTCAAACCACCAATGTCCAAAGAGTTCGGTATCATACAAAGAACTTATAATACCAGGGACATTATATTCCTCATAAAAATTTGTAAGAAGGGTATGTACTAAATTGGCAAAATGCATTCCATGTTCTTTTATTCTTTCAATGGTCTTTTCGGGCACATACACCTCTTTTTTGGCAAGATCTCCAGAGGGGTCAGTAACCCTCCAATACTGAAGGCCACTTACCTCATCTTTTTTGTGAAATTCTCTATACCAAAAATCCCCGGGATATCCCCAGTCACCCGACCATACCTGAAGACCTGTCTCCTTATTTCTTGCAAAAACGTTTACAAAATCTTCCTTATACTGAAGTAAGTAAGAAAGATAGGTAGTTCTCTTTTTTATCTTTAAAGGAGCCTTATCTTTATACTCTTCTGCAAATTGTTCCCATAACTTTCTAAGAGCGGGAAATCTATCCATATATACACCCTTAGGTTCCCCTCCTTCGAGTACATGAGTATCTACAAAAAAGAAGTTTAGGTTATTCTCTATAAGAAACTTTTCTATTCCAGGTCTTTCTCCCTTTTGAGCATAAGGACTATCAACGGGTGGAGACCAATTATAACTTGGTCTATATGCACACTCTGGAAGCCATATTCCTTTTGGATTACTACCAAAATATTTCTTATAAGTTCTTCTCCCTACCTCTATTTGTGCCGAAATTGCACTATCTCTACCTAAAAGAGGTAGGTATCCATGAGTTGCGGCACAGGTTATAATCTCTATGTAACCCCCATCTTGTAACTTTTTAAACGCACCTATAACATCTTCATTAAATTTTTCTTTATAACTTCTATATATATCTTTATACCAATTGGCATAAAACTCTGCCACATGTTTATATTCCTTCTTTCCCTTCTTATCAAACCTTATTATATCCTTTTCTGCAAGGTATATCTTATTCTCTACATATTTTTTAAATTTTTCATTAAAGTAACTGTCTTTTAACTGTTCAACAAGTATAGGTGTAAGGTTTATCGTTATATAAGGATTGTATCCTTCTTCCACAAGACCATAAAGTACATTTAAAAGAGGAATATATGTCTCAGATAATGCCTCATGAATCCACTCTTCTCCAAATGGCCATACCCCTGCTTTCCTACAGTAGGGTATATGTGTATGTAAAACAAGATTAAAAAACCCTTTTTTCAATATGTTTCACCCCTTTTTATAATACCTCTTAATCTCCTATGGGGAGGTATTATGCTTATTATCTTTTCAGAAAGTAATGAAGAGTTGTGTCTTACCACTTCCTTATCCATATATACAAAATTAGAAAGAACTACATTTTTTGCATATCTTTCTAAGTTATTATAATCTATTTTCACAAGTTTTGCAAATTCTTTCTCATACCTTGCAAGAATGCCCTCATCCACCTTACCATTATTTACAAAAACATAATCTATTTTATCCATGTTTAAATATCTAAGCAATTCCCTTAGATGATGGGATGCAGTATACCCATCTGTCTCACCAGGTTGGGTCATTATATTTACCACATACACCTTAGGTGCCTTAGCCTCTCTAATAGCCTCAGGGATACCTTTTACCAATAGATTGGATATGATACTCGTATACAAACTTCCTGGACCAAAAATAATAAGTTCTGCATCATATATAGCCTCTATAGCCTCATCTAATGGATAAACTTCGCTTGGCTCTATAAAAAGATGTTTTATCTTTTTCTTATAATAGGGAATTTTGTCCTCTCCCTTTATAATCTTACCATCTTCGAATTCCGCACACAAAGTTACAGATGAAAGAGTAGAGGGAAGCACCCTTCCTCTTATAGAAAGGACCTTACTTGTCTCCCAGATAGCCCTTTCAAAATTACCCGTAATATCTGACATGGCAGCGATAAGAAGATTTCCAAAGCTATGCCCCTTTAATTCTCCTTCTTTGAACCTATACTGAAAAAGCTCTGTCATCAAAGGTTCAGAGACAGCAAGGGCTACAAGACAATTCCTAATATCACCAGGTGGGAGCACTCCCATATCCCGTCTTAATCGCCCTGAGCTTCCTCCACTATCCGAAACAGTTACAATCGCTGTAATATTGCTTGTATAGTACTTCAGTCCCCTAAGTAAAGTAGAAAGCCCCGTTCCTCCTCCAATGGCTACAATCTTGGGACCCCTTTTAAGGTATCTTTCTCTATAGATTATTTCAGGGACCTCCTTTTCTCTGTTAGGGAGAATACCCCTAAATACTGAAAGATTCATCCACCTAATACCCAATACTATAAGAAGGACGCCAAAGAAGGAAAGAAAAAAGGCAAGGGGTTTATTGTTTCCAATGATTTTAAAGCCTAAATCTTTAAATATACGAAAAAAATCTATGGGGAGTAGCACCAAAAGCCCCCAACCGAGAAGTAAAAGACCCAAGATAGAGATGAGGGCATATCTTTTTACCCTCATCCCAGGATAAAACCATTTTATTATATTAAAAAAAGTCTTTTTTAGGCCCATTTTGGCTACTTTTACATTTTTTCTAAAGCAGTAACTCCTACCAGGGTAAGAGATTTATTTAGGATGATCTTTGTGGCATTCACAAGAGATAGCCTTGCAAGGGAGAGGTTTCTATCTTCTCCTAAAACCTTGCAGCTTGTATAAAATTTATGAAATGAAGATGCAAGGTCTTGAAGGTAATTTATCAGTAGATGAACTGCATAATGCTTAGCAGCTTTTTCAATTACCTTAGGATATCTTAATAAGACCTTCATAAGTCTTATTTCATCCTCGTGAGTTAATAGACTAAGGTCTACATCCTCTCCTAAGACAAACCCTTTCTCTCTTGCCTTTTGAAATATACTTGAAAGACGCGCATAGGCATATTGCATATAATACATAGGGTTATCTTTTGTCTCTTCTTTTGCCTTATCTAAATCAAATTCCAAGTGAGAATCTGCACTCTTAGATACATAATAGAATCGTGCTACATCTTTCCCTACTTCATCTATAAGTTCTCTCAATGTGATAAATTCTCCTGCCCGGGTAGACATCCCAATATTTTTCCCTTGTTTTATAAGGGAAACAAACTGTACAAGAAGGGCCTCAAAACCTCCTTCAGGATAACCTAAGGCAAAAGTACCTGCCTTCATTCTCTTTACATATCCATGGTGGTCTGCACCCCATACATCTATAACTTTATCAAAACCTCTACTTAGTTTATCATAATGGTATGCAAGATCTCCTGCAAAATAGGTAGGTGCCCCATTACTTCTTATAAGCACTCTATCTTTATCATCACCAAATTGTGTAGTTTTTAGCCACAAAGCTCCGTCTTTTTCATAAGTAAGACCTTTGGCCTTCAAAAGTTCAATTATCTTATCTAATATGTGTCTCTCATATAAAGTCTTCTCACTAAACCAATTATCAAACTCTACTCCAAAATCAGAAAGATCTCTTTTAATACCATCTAAGATCTTATTGAGTCCATAATTTTTAAAAAATTCTATATCTTTTTCTATAACAGTCTCTCCATATTTATCTAAAAGTTCCCGTGCTATATCTTTTATGTATTCTCCCTTATAACCATCTTCAGGGAACTCCACAGATATCCCTATTAGCTCTTTAGCTCGCTCTTTTATGGAAAGACCTAAGATATCCATCTGCTTTCCTGCATCATTTACATAATACTCTCTCTGTACATCATACCCTGCCTCTTTTAAAATTCTCGAGAGAGAATCACCAAATGCTGCGTGTCTTCCATGTCCTACATGAAGAGGACCTGTAGGATTCGCACTTACAAATTCCACCTGAATTCTAAGACCATCTCCAAGATTTATTCTTCCATACTCTTCTTCTATCTCATTAATTTTTTGAATCTCTTTGTATAAATATCTCTTGGATATATAAAAATTTAAAAAACCATTTACAAATTCTACTTTTTCTACATACTCCCCTTTATCTGTTTGTAATTGGTTTATTATTATCTCACTTATATCTTTTGGGGAGCGCTTAGCAACTTTAGCCAAAATAAGGGGGAGATTAGAAGAAAGGTCTCCAAATTTTTCATCTCGGGGAAAATCAATTATTATTGGGGGATCTCCCCATTTATTGTCTCTTACTATCTCAGTAAGTCTGTTGGTTAAATAGGAAAATATCTCCTCCATAATCACCTCTTGATTTAATTTTTCTATATAAAAAATAAAAGCGCCCGAGAGGACTCGAACCTCCCACCAAGGGCTTAGGAAGCCCCTGCTCTATCCGAATGAGCTACGGGCGCTTTTACATATATATAATACTTTAAAGTATTAAAAATGTCAAGGTCTTATTTTA
>CAYWXH010000012.1:0-22673 GCA_964462295.1 uncultured Atribacterota bacterium | reverse complement strand
GTCTTATTTTAAAGAATCAATTATAAAATCTATATATAACTTATACATATTGTAATCATCTTTAGGTAATAAAACTATACCCCCTAAAGCATAGGTCCCTTTGGGGACTAAATATATTACCCCATAATAGGCGGTATCTTTCATTCCAGGAAATGGCGACTTAGGTGTAGAGACAGTCATAATAACCCCATTTTTATATTTCTTTGGGCCATCAACTATTTTTTGTTCCTCAAGTCCCATCTCCTCTGAGACATCTTTTATTTTTTGCATTATAAAATCTATATCTATATTCTGCCCTTCTTCTACATCCATAAGATCAGTTCCTGCAGCTACTATATAACCTTTCGATATATCGCCAAAGATTACATAATCATCGTCTTCTTCGAGTTTTGTAAGTACTTTTGGGACCATTAATTGAAACTGCCCCTTTGGATTCTTATATAAAACAAAATCGTCCTTATTAGGAGTTAAAGCCTCTTTCTTCGGAGCTGGACTCTTCTCTGACAGGGGAGTTGGGAGCGTAATAGGTGTATTTTCCTGTTTTGGAGTTGGAAGCGTAATAGGTGTATTTGTCGCCTTTGGGGTTGGGAGAGTAATAGGTGTTTTTTCTGGCTTTGGGGTTGGGATAGGAGTGGATGTCTCTTTAGGTGCTGGTGTAGGAGTTGCTACAGGTTTTGGATTAAGAGAAAAACTCTTTGCGATCTTTTCAAAATATTCATTTGCATCATCAAATTTGTCTTTTGGTGCTACAAAAACAAGGGTAAATCCCCAAATATTACCCTCTTTATTCTTCTTTGTGAAATAGAGTTCTCTAACTTTACTCATAGCCCCATTTTGAGAAAATTCATATACCCTTTCATAACCATTATCAAGTTTTTTTACTTCTAATTCATTGTAATCCTTTAGGTGTTTCTTGAGCCATCTTCCTGTACTACGGAAATAACCTTTTACAGTTCCCATCTTTCCAAGATTATGATTTAGTATCTGGAATTGATACCCTTCTGAAGAGTCTATTTCGAATATAACATCTTCATAGGGAGCAACAACCTTCCATGAAACAGGATAATCAACACTTATACCTCTTTCATTATCTACAAAAGTTTTCCATTCTACTATAGGTTCAATCTTTCTACCCACTATTTTGGGCTCATTTACCTTCTCAGAAGAAGGAACTTCATCTCCTATAAGCTTAAATGTAGTTATCGATTTTTCTGCTATATTTTTTAATTTTTCAAAAAATGAAGCTGGGCCATCAAATACTACAACAAATCCATCATTTTTCCCTTGGATATAGTATTCAAGAGATTGAAATTTTCTTACCTTGATCTTATACTTATAAATTCGCAATAGTGCCTTTTGTCCGCCAATATTAACCTCAGTTAAACTTAGCTCTTCAAAACCCTTTAAATTTTGCTGTAAATACCCCTTCTCCTTTTCTGCAAAATCAGAAAGAGAAATCTTTCCTATGCCATCTCCCTCTTCTTTTACTACTCCTACATTAAGTTCATTATCCCCTATCGCAAAAAATACAAAACCCTCTGTAGCCTCTGGCTCCCAATCTGCTGGATAAGAAAAGGCAAAGCCATTCTCTTCATCTTCATAGGGAACAAGATTTAGCTCCTGTGAAACTGCAAGGTAGGCGAAAGCAAAGATAACCAAGGCCACAATGCTTACATAAATCCAAATCCTCTTCATTCTACCAACCTCCCTTCTCTCAAAGATTTAAATCTTTGAGGAAATAGTACCTTCTGAAAAATATCTTCTTTTATTTATTAAATTATATATTATATGCTATAATCTGTCAAATATATTTAAACTACAAGGAGAAAAAATGAATGCATACATTTTGGCCGGAGGAAAGGGCAAAAGAATAAATTTCTGTAAATCCTTTATAAAAATAAAAGATAGATTTTTGATAGATATAATAATAGAAAATTTAAGCCTATATTTTGACAAAGATATATATATAGTTATAAAAAAAGATCAACAAGAAGATTTTAAGAGGTATAAAAATTTGATTATAGAAGAAATAAAAATATCCTCTTCCATAATTGGAATATATACTGCTCTTATGCATACAGACAAGGAATGGAACTTTATAATAGGTACTGATATGCCAGGATTAAATATAGAGCTCATAAAGGGCATGTGTACCTATCGAAAGGATGTAGATATAATTGTACCTGTTGTAAGAGGATATCCTGAACCCCTCTTTGCACTATATAATAGAAATATCCTCCCACACCTTAAGAAACAGATATCAGAGGGAGAATATAAGATTCAAAATTTATATAAAAAAGTAAAAACTTTATATCTAAAAGAAGAAATTATAAGAAAGTACGATCCAGAGCTTAAATCTTTTATAAATATAAACACATGGGAAGACTATAGGAGGGCCATCTCCCTCCTATAGTTCATTTAAATCTACCCATCTTCCCTCTTTTGCCGATAGGAATAATGCATCTATAGTCTTTGCATTTAATATAGAATCTTCATTTAAATGTTTAAGAGATATTCCTCTTTGAATAGCGTTCGCAAAATACTCAAACTCCAAAAGATAATGATCTTCTGGTCCTAAAGAAATGGTCCTTTGTCCTATAGATGTTGTTACATTTACATGTGCAGGTACATCAGGATATGTGTTAAATGGCACTTCTATAAAGAGAGTCCCTCCTGTCCCATAAACTTCTATATTTTGCCATGGAAAAGTAAGCCCTGATACGGTAAAAAGAGAACGAGATTTGCCAAAATAGAGTATTCCTGAAACCAAGGTATCTACACCAAATCTTTCTCTCTCAAGTATAGCAAGAACCTTATCAGGTTCTTTTCCCAATAAAAATCTTGCAGTGGATACAGCATATACGCCTATATCTAAAAGTACTCCCCCACCATAGTCAGGATTATTTCTATAGTTGTCTGGATCTGGATTGTTGTAAGAAAAATAAGTATGAATTGTCTGAATCTCTCCTAGCTCTCTTCTCTCTATAAGCTCCTTTGCCTTTAACCACTGGGAGTGAAATTTATACATAAAGGCTTCCATAAGTAATACCTTTTTGTCCTTTGCATATTTAACTGCCTCTTCTGTATCTTTGTAGCTTAAGGTAAGAGGTTTTTCACATAAAATATGTTTTCCCGCATCTGCAGC
Source organism: uncultured Atribacterota bacterium (assembly GCA_964462295.1). Classification (GTDB taxonomy): domain Bacteria; phylum Atribacterota; class JALVIU01; order JALVIU01; family JALVIU01; genus JALVIU01. The sequence goes on along the minus strand of CAYWXH010000012.1, from coordinate 19,528 downwards.
CTTTTTTATATACTCAAGATGTAAGTGATTAGGAAGTGGTATATAGACTGCATCTATATCCTTATCTTCTAAAAGGTCCTCATATGAACCATACCACTTTTCTATACCGTACTTTTCAGAAAAAGTTCGTGCTTTATCAGGACTCCTACTTGCCAAAGCATAGACTTCTATAAGCGAAGACTCCAACAAAGGGAAAAATACCCTTTTTATAAAATGATTAGATATGCCTAAAACACCTAATTTTATCTTTTCCATCTTTGCACCTCTTTTTATTATACTGCGAGTTCATGCCTTCTCTATCTTTACAGCACAGACCTTAAGCTCAGGAATCTTAGATATAGGGTCAAACTCTGAAATAGTTAGCTCATTTGCCGCAGCCTCTGCAAAATGAAATGGTATAAACACAACACCAGGGGCTACCTTCTTTGTCACTTTAGCCTTTATCTTTATCTTCCCACGACGAGATGAAACATACAGAAACTCTCCCTTCTCTATCCCAATCTTTTCTGCATCTTCAGGACTTATCTCCACATAACCTTCTTTCAGGATTTCATTTAATCCATAAGACCTTCTCGTCATACTTCCCGTATGCCAATGGAATAAGGTCCTACCAGTTGTAAGAAGATATGGATATTCATCATCAGGAAGCTCAGGTGGTTCTTGATACTCTGCCGGCATAAACTTTCCAAGTCCATTTGGTCTATTGAATCTATCAACATGAAGAATAGGAGTCCCTGGATGATCCTTTGTGGGGCATGGCCACTGAAGACCCTTTCCTTCTATTCTATCAAAACTTATACCACCATAAATCGGGGAAACCTCTGCGATCTCATCCATAATTTCCGATGGGTGAGAATATTGCCAGTTAAAACCAAATTTATTAGCAAGCTCTGTAACTATAAGCCAATCTGGTTTTGCATCCCCTATAGGTTCAATAGCCTTTCTTACTCTCTGGACCCTTCTCTCTGTATTTGTGAAGGTTCCATCTTTTTCAGCAAAACTTGCAGCAGGTAGTACTACATCAGCAAATTGTGCCGTCTCAGTAAGGAAAAGGTCTTGAACTACAAGGAAATCGACTTTTTTCAAAGCTTCTTCTACATGGTGGGCATCTGGGTCAGAAAGTCTTGGATTTTCTCCCATCATATAGAGTCCTCTTATCTTTCCCTCATGTATTCCATTTATAATTTCTATAATCGTAAGACCTACCTTATCTGAAAGGGGTGTCCCCCACAGTTTTTCAAATTTATTCTTTATCTCTGGAAGGGAAACCTTCTGGTATCCAGGATACACATTAGGCAATACACCTACATCACATGCACCCTGTACATTGTTTTGTCCTCTTAAGGGATTCACTCCGGTAGAGGGTCTTCCTACATTACCTGTGGCCATAGCAAGATTGGCAAGACTCATTACCATCTGTGTTCCCTGAACATGTTGAGTTATACCCATTGCGTATACGATAGATGCTTTATCTGCACTTCCATAGATCCTTGCTGCCTCTATAAGGTCTTCTTTTCTGATTCCTGTCTGCTTCTCTACATATTCAGGTGTATATTTCTCTACTACCTTTTTGAGTTCTTCGAAACCCTCTGTACGAGTCTTTATAAACTCTTCATCTATTAGCCCCTCTTTTATAATTACATGGAGCATACCGTTTATCCATGCTACATCAGATCCTGGTCTTTGTCTTAACCACATAGTAGTAAAATCAACAAGTTCTATCCTCCTTGGATCAACAACGATGATCTTTGCACCTTTTCTTGCTGCTTTCTTAATCTTAAGGGCAATCACTGGATGGTTTTCCGTAGGATTAGAACCTGTAACGAGGATCACATCTGCATCTTCAAACTCTGCTATGGAATTTGTCATAGCACCTGAGCCCAAAGTTCGCGCAAGACCTGTTACGGTGGACGCATGACATAAGCGGGCACAATGATCTACATTGTTTGTACCAAACACCGTCCTTATAAATTTTTGGAAAAGATAATTATCCTCATTAGTTGCCTTTGCAGAACCAAAACCAGCTAATGCATCTGAACCATATTTTTCCTTCAATTCACTAAATCTCTTATATATGACTTCATATGCCTCATCCCATGTAGCCTCTCTAAATGCCCCATTCTCTTTTATCAAGGGTTTAGTAAGTCTATCTTTATGATTTATAAAGTCAAAACCAAATCTCCCTTTTACACAAAGGGCAAAACTATTTACAGGATGATCATTTCTGGTAGTTACTTTTACTACTTCATTTCCCTTTACATTAAGCTCAAATTCACAACCTGTTCCACAGTAGGGGCATATCGTAGTAACCTTCTTAAGCTCCCATTCCCTACCTTTGCCCATAGCCACTTTTACCTCAAGGGCACCTACAGGGCAAACCGCTACACATTGACCACAGTAAACACAATTACTATAGAAAAGGTCTTCATCAGCACCTGCAATAATCTTTGCATTTATTCCTCTATAGCCAAAATTTATAGAACCTTGCATCTGCACATCATTACAGGCCTGGACACATCTTCCACATAATACACATTTAGAAAGGTCTCTTACTATAAATGGATTAGATTCATCAAGGGGAATATTTCTGGAAAGGTCTCCAAAAGAGGACTCTTTTATACCGTATCTATATGCAAGATCCTGTAATACACACCTCCCGTTTGCTTCACAGCTAAAACACTCAAGGGGGTGGTCTGAGATTAAAAGATCAAGAATATCCTTTCTTACCTTTTCTATTTCAGGAGAAGTGGTTATTATTTCCATTCCATCTGTAACAGGAGTAGCACAAGATCTCTTAAACCCTGGAGCATTTTTTATCTTTACTATACATAATCCACATGCACCTGTGGGCTCTAATTTTTCGTGATAACACAAGGTAGGGATATATATATTGTTGGCCTTTGCCACATCCAAAATTGTCTGTCCAGGCCTTGCCTCTACTTTCTTACCATCTATAGTTATCTGAAAAATCTCTTTATTTTCCAAAACTATCCCTCCTTTTTCCAGTAAATTAAGACATAGATCGTAGCCACCAAAAGGGCACCCCCTACAATATTTCCAAGAGTTACTGGGATAAGATTATGGACAATAAAATTATTCCAAGTAAGCCCAGAAAGCATATCAGATGAAACCCCTGATGCTAAAACCAATGGAGATTGTCCCTTAAGCATTATAGCCATAGGCACAAAATACATATTTGCTACACTGTGCTCGAAACCTGATGCAACAAAAGCCATTATAGGAAAATATATAGCAAATATTTTACCTATAATATCCTTTGCAGAAATAGCCATCCAACATGCAAGACATACGAGCCAGTTACAAAGTATTGCCCTTGTAAAGGCCTCTGTCCATGTAAGGTGTACCTTTGCAAGTCCTATTTTTAAAGCAAATGTTCCTACACCAAAATTATTTGTTTTCCAAAGATCTGTATAGAACATAAGATAAACTACAACTATAGAACCTATAAAATTTGCTATATATACCCAAAACCAATTTCTAAAAAGTCCAGACCATGTAGCCTTTTTGGTAAGCACTCCTACAACTATTAAATTATTACCTGTAAAAAGTTCCGCACCTCCAATAACTACTAACATAAGTCCTACAGAAAATACGGAACCAAAAAGAAATTTTGCAAATCCAACACCTAAGAACTTAGAGGCATCATGCCCCACCATAGTAGCAAGCTGCGCCCCAAATGCTATATATGCACCTGCAAGAAAACCTAACAACAACATTTTGTATATGGGAAGTTTAATCTTTGATTTAGATATATGTCTAAATTTTTCCAAAATTTCCTCAGGTATCATAAACCCTAAAGTCATAAAAACCTCCTTTTTAATTATTTTGTATATGTAGTAACAAGATCTGGTTTGCCTGAAGCTTTTTTGTCCTTAAATGGACATTTTTTCTGTCTTATATGTTCCATATATTCATCTCTAAAGTATCTTATAGTAGATAAAACAGGATTTGGAGCAGTCTGCCCAAGTCCACAGAGAGAACCTTTTTTAATACTTTCACCAAGTTCTATAAGTTTATCAATATCCTCTTCCTTACCCTCTCCATTCTCTATCCTTTCTAAAATCTCGAGCATTCTCTTTGTACCTATTCTACAGGAAGGGCATTTTCCACAAGACTCCTCCTGGGTAAATTCCAAGAAAAACTTTGCAAGACCTACCATACATGTATCTTCATCGAGGATGATAAGCCCCCCAGAGCCCATGATTGTACCCAATTCTTTAAGGGAATCATAATCTATAGGTGTATCAAGATACTCTGCAGGAATACATCCACCAGAAGGCCCTCCTGTTTGAGCTGCCTTAAACTTTTTCCCCCGAGGTATCCCTCCACCTATCTCATATACAATCTCTCGTAATGTAATACCCATAGGCACCTCTACAAGTCCTGTGTTTTGCACATTTCCAGCCAGGGCAAAGACCTTTGTTCCCTTACTTTTTTCCGTCCCAATAGATGAAAACCAATCTGCACCTTTAAGGATTATGGCTGGTATATTTGCAAGTGTCTCTACATTGTTTATAAGCGTAGGTTTTCCCCATAATCCCTTTTGGGCAGGGTATGGGGGACGCGGTCTTGGCATACCTCGTTTCCCCTCTATTGAGGCAATAAGTGCTGTCTCCTCACCACAAACAAAGGCACCCGCTCCAATTCGAAGCTCTATGTCAAAAGAAAAATCTGTACCAAGTATACCCTGACCTAATAGATGATGTTCATATGCCTTAGAGAGTGCAATTTTTAACCTCTTTATCGCAAGTGGATATTCTGCACGCACATATATATATCCCTGACTTGCACCTACTGCATATCCTGCAATAGTCATCGCCTCTAAAATAGAGAACGGATCACCTTCCAAGATACTTCTATCCATAAATGCACCAGGATCGCCTTCGTCTCCATTGCATATTACATACTTTGTATCTCCCTCTGCAGCCCTAACAAACTGCCACTTAAGGCCTGTGGGGAAACCCGCCCCACCCCTTCCTCGTATACCACTTTTCTTTATTTCCTCAATCACATCTTCTGGTTTCATTTCTAATAAAACCTTAGAAAGTGCAAAATATCCATCTTCTCCTATATATTCTTCCAAACTTTCTGGGTCTATAAAGCCAGTATTTCTAAGGGCAATTTTGAGCTGCTTTTTAAAAAAGGGAATTTCTTTATGAGCATATATAGGCTCTCTCGTTTTAGGGTCTCTAAATAAAAAGTTCTTTACGGGATTCCCATCAACAAGGTGATCTTTCACTATTTTAGGAATCATCTGGGGCCTTAGTCTTCTATAAAATACATTTTCAGGATAAACTATAGCAATAGGACCCATTTCACAGGCCCCTACACATCCTGTTTCCACAATCTTTACCCTATCTTCTATGCCATATTTTTTAATCTCGTTTTCAAAAGCCTCTTTTACAGACATCTCTCCGGAAGAAACACATGCAGCGCCTGCACAAAGAAGAATCTCTCGTACCTCCCCCTTATTGCCCTTTCTTGTAGAGAGTTTTCCTCTCATCTTTTCTCTTATCTCTTTGAGTCTGGTTATATCCATAATAGCCCCCTTAACCTCTTGCTCTATATTCATTAATTATAGATTCTATCTTTCCCTCTTCTAATAACTTACCATACAATTCATCTCCTACAAGCATTGCAGGTGCAAGACTACATGCCCCTAAACATCTCACAGGCTGAACACTAAAAAGTCCATCTGGAGTGGTTATCCCAACATCTACACCCAATATCTCCTTCAACTTTTTAAGCACCTTTTCAGCTCCTTTTACATAACAGGCAGTTCCAAAACATAGTTTTATTCCGTATTTACTGGGAGGAGTCGTAGTGAAGAAATTGTAAAAAGTAATTACTCCATAGATTTCACTTATAGGAATAGATAACTCTTCAGATATAATAGGTATCCCTTCTTTTGGGATATAACCAAAGGTTTCTTGAATCTTATGCAATGCCTCAATAAGTATACCCCTCTTTCCTTTAAAATCCCTAAGGACTTTAAAAAGTAGTTTCTCACTCTCCTTATTAAATTTCATAAATCTCCTCCTCGATTATTAAATATTTAATCCTACTTATAATATTTACTTTCATTTGCAGTATAACATAGTTTCGGTTATATTTCAATAAAAATATTTCGAAATTTCGAATAAAAATAATAATATGATAACTACTTCTTCGTTGAAAATTTTACCCTATTCTTTCGTTTCCCGAATAGACATTAAATCTCTCCCCTCGCACAAAACCCAAAAGAGTCAAATTTACCTTCTTTGCCCCTCTTATAGAAAGTAAAGTAGGAGCAGAGCGGGAAATAATCACAGGAATTCCAGAAGCTATTGCCTTTTTTAAGATTTCACTTGATACACGTCCAGTTACAAGAAGAATTTTAGGGAAAAAATTTCTACCATTTAACATCATCATGCCTATAACCTTATCTACTGCATTGTGTCTTCCTATATCTTCGCAATAGTATTTGATGCCAGAAAGATCTGAAATTGCAGCACCATGAACTCCTCCTGTGGATACGAATAGGTCTGCCATCTTCTGGAATTCTTTCATAAGGGTTATAACTTTAGTGGATGGGATTTTAAAATTGTCAGTAAATACCTTTATCCTTTTAAGATCCCATTCCCTATAGAAAGACATAGAACTCCCACACCCTGAGGTAACTAACCTCTTATTTTCGGGAAATCGAGAAAGAGAAGGGATAGAAAGTCTTGCGGTAAATTCTTTTGAATTTATAGAAAGAAATTTTATATCATTGAGTCTTTCTATAAAACCTTCTGTAAAGAGAAATCCTACTGTAAGTTCTCTAAGATACTGCGGAATAGTCGTGAGGGTAACAAACTCTTTATTGTTTATATACAAAGTAAAAGGGATTTCTTGTATAACAACGTCTTCTACAGTTTCTTTCTCTGTTTTATGAAACCTCTCTATTTTTACTCGCTCTGTACACACAAATAGCCTCCACAAAAAGAATAGGGCCTTATAAAGGCCCTATTCTTTTTCTTCTAGGTATCCTACTGCACTCATAGCAGCCTGTGCACCATCTGAGACTGCGGTAACTATCTGTCTTAACGACTTTTTTCTTATATCTCCTGCTGCATATACACCGACAATATTTGTGCACATATTTTCATCTGTTATAATATATCCATCTGGGGTAAGATCAATTTTTCCTTTAAGGTAAGTTGTATTTGGAACAAGTCCTATATATATAAAAATACCATTTTTTTCTATAAGCCTTTCTTCCCCTGTCTTTACATTTTTTACCCGTATTTTCTCTACCCTCTTATCTCCTAAAATTTCTGTAACCACAGCATCCCATAAGAAATCTATTTTTTCATTTTTAAAAGCCCTTTCTTGAAGGATCTTAGAGGCCCTTAATTTATCCCTTCTATGGATGATTGTCACCTTTTTTGCAAATTGAGTAAGATATATAGCCTCCTGTACTGCAGTATCTCCTCCTCCTACAACAGCTATATCTTGACCTTCAAAAAATGCACCATCACATGTTGCACAGTATGATACCCCTTTGCCTGTAAATTCTTTTTCTCCAGGAACTCCAAGCTTTCTGGGTTCTGCACCAGATGCTATTATAACTGTTTTCGCTTTATATGTACCTGATCTTCCTATAATTTCTTTTGGATCGCTCTCTAGCTTTATATCCACTATCTCATCTGTGAGAATCTCCACACCGAATTTTTTTGCCTGTTCTTCCATTCTTTTTACAAGTTCAGGACCATCTATCCCATCAGGGAATCCAGGATAGTTCTCCACCAAGTCAGTAAGGCCTACCTGCCCACCAGGCAAAAGTTTTTCTATTATAAGGGTATCCCTTTTGGACCTAGCGCCATATATCCCTGCAGTAAGTCCAGCAGGTCCCCCACCTATTATTAAGATCTCATAAACATCCTTTTTTTCAGACAAATTTCCACCAATATTGAGATCAAGCATCATTCCACCTTGTTCCATACTCTTCATCCTCCTTAGCTTTATTTATTAGGTTTACTAATCCTTATTATACCTTTACCTGTCAATTTTTACTCTATTTTGATCTTTTTCTTGTTGTTTTTTCAATTCACAATTGTCTTTAAGAGGACAGTAAGCACATCCAGAAATCTTACCTAAAAAATTCTTTCCCACCTTTGCAAAATGCTTTTTAATAGAGGGTATCTTCATAATGACCTCACTGTAAATTATATTTAATTACTATTATATATTATACCACTATTATCAAGATATCAAAAATCACAGATATAAGCCAGTGAGTCAAAAGTGCAGGCCAAAAACTATCTGTCTTAAGGCATATATATCCTAAAATAATTCCTGCAAAAAAAGAAGAGTAAACTTCAGGGAGAGGTTTTCCTATATGAAGCATGGCAAAGGGCAGGGCCTGAACTATAACGGACCAAAGACCTATATATTTTTTTAAAGTAAAGAGTAAAAACCCTCTAAAAAAATACTCCCACCCTATAAGATAAATGAAAAACAGAAATTCCCAGTATAGTAAAACCTTAAAACTATCCCTTGCGCCAGGATAGCGAGGATAGTAGTTATGAAATTCGGGGAATTTAAGTGCAGAATATATAAGGAAAGGAAGAAAGAAAAGGGTGATTATTATTACATAGTTTAGGCCTTTTCTTACATCCCCAAGGGAAAATCCATATTCTTGAAAAGAAGATTTAGTTAGGAACAGTAAAATCAAAGGGAACAAAAACATAAGAAAAAAGCTATACCATGCCCAGATGGTATAGCTTTTTAGCAAAATAAGAGGTTTATAAGAAAAATACATAAGTAATACAGATACTACTAAGAAAAAAAGGTCTTTTCTCTTCAATCCAATTTAACTACCTTTGTTAAGTTTTTAGGGTTATCTGGGTTAAGTCCCCTAAATAGGGCCCTTTGAAGACCAAACTCGTGAAATATAGGAATCCAGAAAAGATATAAAAATTCCTTTTCCACATTATTTGGAACTCCCCACTCTTCTCCCATAAGAATTACTTTCGCCCCTAATGTTTCAAGTTCTCTTGCCAACTTCTCCTCTTCCTCATATGCTAAAGGAAATATAAATACAAGGCTCCTACGAGTAATTATGGATTTTGGTCCATGCCTATACTCCAAAGAATGAAAACCCTCTGAGAAACCTATAGACATCTCTTTTACCTTAAGTGCCCCTTCTTGAGCTAAACCATAGGCATATCCTTGGCCTAAAAAAACAAAATGTTCAAATTCTCTTTCCCTAAGCAAGGCTTTTACCTCTTCTCTCTTGTTATTATAAAATTCAAAAGCCTGCTCTACAAGGGCCTTATCAAAAATTTCTAAACCCTTCCATCTTCTAAAAAGGGCAAGAAAAAACGTAACCATAGTAGTAAAAGAACGGGTCATAACTACAGATTCTTCTCTTGCATCTTCTAAAACAATACTTATATCACCAATCTTTACTAAAGAGCTATCCTTCTCAGTAGTAAGTGAAACAATGGTAGTATTATAACTGTTTTTCAAAAATTCTCCTGCCTTTACGGTCTCAGTGCTTTCACCTGAACGAGAGATTAAAAATACAAGATACCTCTTTTCCTTTTTAAGATGTGTATCAGGGGATAGGAGAACTTCTCCTCCAGGTATAGCATCAGCATACACAGAAAAAAGTTTTCTAAAAAAAGACAAACCTATGAGGCTTATATAATAGCTAGACCCACACCCTATAAAAAGAACCTCATCATAGTCCTCTAAATTTACATTATTTAATGGCTCTAAGAATCTCTCTTGATTATCAAGAAATTTCTCAATAACTTCAAACTGGGAAACAATCTCTGTTTCAGTATAAGTTTTCATATATCCCTCCTTTATGCCAAAATAACCTTTACATTCTTTTCTTCTATCTCTTTTATCTGTTTAAGATCTGCGAAACGAGTGGTGATTAACATATCTATATCGGAAAGGTCAGCAACTTTAAAAAAAGAAGAACGTCCTATTTTCGTTTCGTCTGCTAAAATAACCCTTTTGTTGGCTGTTTTTAACATATATGCATTCGTTTCTGCCTCTTCCATATCTACTGTGGCTATTCCATCTTTATTTATGGCTGTAACACCCATAAAAATAATGTCAACCTTTATCTCCTTCAAATTTTTAACAGTAAGATAACCAACAAATGATAAATTTTGCCTCCTAAGCTTTCCCCCTAATGTAAAAACTTCTACATTTTCGGCATTTACAAGTTCACGGGTTATTGGCAAAGAATTGGTCACCACTTTTATATTTATATTTCGCTCTTTTAGCATTCGTACAAGAAAAAGAACCGTAGTACTTGAATCAAAAAGTACTATCATTCCAGGTTTTAAAAGCTCAAAAGCCTTTTTAGCAATTAATAATTTAGACTCTTTATTTCTTTGCTCTTTTTCATGGAAGCTATACTCAAAACCTGTGCCAAGATTTAAAGTTGCACCACCATAGACCTTTTTTAAAAGCCCTTCTTGGGAAAGCTCATTAAGATATCTTCGGATTGTATATGGAGAGACACCTAAAATTGATGCTAATTCAGGTACGGTAGCCCCCTTTTTTTCATTTATTATCTCTAAAAGCTTTTTCTTTCTCTCTAATTTAGTCATAGGTTGTCCTCCGAATTACAATAAGATATTAGCAAATTCTATTTAAATTGTCAATATAATTTAGCAAAATTTATGTCATTTTTTCAAATTTATGGCTTAATTATTAAAATTAGTTTAAATTTTCTTATAAATTACCTCTTGATTATTAAAACTTTTATGATATAATGAATAATTAAATTTTTTTCTATGTGTCATCTATGTGAGATAAGGAAACAGATAAAAGGGAGGAGGAAAATAATGAGAAAACTCAGAGTTTTTGTAGGCCTAAGCCTTATTTTACTTATCATTTTTTCAACTTTAGCATTAGCAGGGGAAAAATCAAGACTTGACATAATACTAGAGAGAGGCTATATTTTAGTCGGAACTACAGGTGACTACAAACCATTTAGTTATTTAAATCCTAAAACAGGAAAATACGAAGGACACGATATAGATGCTGCAAAAAGACTAGCAAAAGACCTTGGTGTAGAAGTAAGGTTTGTAAAAACTACATGGAAAACATTAATAAATGGAATATTGGAAAATAAATATGATATAGCGATGTGTGGTATAACAAGGACTCTATCGCGTGCAAAAAAGGTAGGATTTACAGACCCTTATATAAAAGTAGGAAAATGCCCACTTATAAGAAAAGCAGATAAAGATAAATTTAAAACTTTAGCAGACATTGACCAACCAGGTGTAAAGATTGGGGTAAACCCAGGTGGTACAAATGAAAAATTTGTTCGTTCTCACATAAAAAAGGCAGAAATTATAATAATCCCCAAGAACCTATCTATCCCAGAAAAGCTTGCAAAGGGAGAAATAGATGTAATGATTACGGATAATATTGAAGCAATAATAGTATCCAAAAATATGCCAGAGCTTTATGCTGTATCTCCAGATGATCCACTTACCAAGGATGACTTTGGATACATGATTCCAAGGGATGATTTTGCATATCAAAACTGGCTTAATCTTTGGATGCATCAAATGAAAGAAAAAGGGGTACTTAAACAATTAAGAGAAAAATGGATAGGAGAATAGTGTTATAACTAATCAATAAATCATAGGATCACATAGATGACACATAGATTTATTAATATAAACTAAAAGGGATATTTATTATGGACAATGAGAAACTAAAAATAATAGATAAAAAAATAAAGAAATTATTAGATGAAAGAGTGAATACATACCTATCTCTTCATGGGAAAAAGAGCGATTCTATCCAATTTCCGAAAAAAAGTTTAAAAGTAATATTTAAAGAGATAGAGCTTGCCTGTGAAAATACCTTAAAACCAAAAAAAATTGCATATCTTGGTCCAGAGGCCACATTTACCCATATGGCTGCAAAGGTTAAATTTGGAGAAAGTGCAGAATATATCCCCACAAAAGGAATAGGTGATGTATTTTCGCATGTAGAAACAGGACGTGCAGATTATGGGGTAGTACCTGTGGAAAATACAAGTGAAGGTATGGTAAATTATACATTAGATAGAATACTCGATTCAGAGCTTAATATAATAGGGGAGGTTATCCTCCGCATATCTCACTATCTCTTATCAAAAGAATCACAACTTAAGGATATAAAAAAGATATATTCACATCCCCAAGCTATTGCCCAATGTAGGTTGTGGCTTGAGAGAAACCTCTCTCAAGCAGAGATAGTTGAGACCAAAAGCACAGGAGATGCAGCACGACGTGCATCAAATGAAAAGAGGGCAGGAGCTATAGGAAGTAGGCTTGCCTCCTCTATTTACAATTTAAACATAGTGGAAGAACATATAGAAGACAGCGCCCAAAATTATACAAGATTTTTAGTCATTGGAAAGGAAAAAATACCACGTACAGGAGATGACAAAACATCCATTGCCCTTGCCATAAAAGATAAAGTAGGGGCACTTTTTGAACTTATGAAACCCTTTGCAGAAAATAGGGTAAATATGAATAAAATAGAATCTCGACCTAGTAAACAAAAACCGTGGGATTATATATTTTTCATCGACATTGACGGCCATATAGAAGATAAAAATGTAAAAAAAGTATTTGATTCCCTCAAAGACCTTACAACATTTTTACGCGTGCTTGGTTCTTATCCCAAAGCTGATAATTAATTTTTCTTTAAATGAACATCCAATTGAGGATAAGGAATTTCTATATTATTCTCTTTAAATGCCTCAAATATAAGATAATTAAATTCACTCTTTAAACTTTTCACGCCAAGAGTAAGGTCTGAAATCCATATTAGAAGTTCAAAATTCAAACTACTTGCCCCAAATTCCAAAAAAAGTACCTCAGGAGGAGGATATGCCATAACTCTAGGATGAGACCTTGCAATCTTTAACACAATCTCCTGTGCCTTTGTGGGATCAGCATCATAAGATATAGAAAATGGGATATGAACTCTAAGATCAAGTCCTGATCTTGTCCAATTTGTTACTTTTGATTCCATAAATTTATAATTTGGAACAAGAATATCTTGACTATCAAATGTTCGTATAAGTGTATATCTTGTACCTATATGAATAACTCTACCTATATCATTGTCTACTGTAACTATATCTCCCGGATTTATAGATCTATCTATTAAGAGCATGATTCCACTTATAAAATTGTTCACAATAGTTTGAAGACCAAATCCTATACCTACACCCAAACTTCCTGCAATTATCAGGAGGGAAGAAAGTCTTATTCCTATAAGATTTAGTGAGATAACTATTCCCACACTAATAATGAGATATTGCCATATAACAAGAAGATTCTCTACCCTTTCCTTTTCAAGGTGTAAATCTTTTACCAATCTATCTGCCAAAAGTTTTTTAGTAGCCTTTGCGATATAAAAGGTAAAATAAAGAAAGGTTACTGCTACAATAATATTTACAAAGGAAAGTTTTCTACCACCTATAGAGAAAAATGGGTATAAAAGCCAATAAACGGGACTCGAGGATGGCTTAGATAGATAGTAGTAAAAAAGTATAATTAATATTATAAAAAATATAAGTTTTTTTAATACAGGAAACCTTGTATAAAGATTTAATATAGAAAGGATATAATTCAGTATATAATATACTATAAGTGCCCAGGCAATCGGAAGTAAAAACTTAAGAATATCTGTAGGCCCCTTAAAGAAAGGTAAACTAATATAGACAAAAATTATAAATATAAATGGAAGGGAATAAAAAAGATGCAATATAGCAAAATATTTCCTATTCCCTTCCGGAAGTTTTTCTAAAATATTAGATATTTTCTTTTTAAACCTATTTCTAAATATCAAGTAAAAAAGTACAACTATTCCCAAAAGGATTATTTCATTTAAATGAAACACCATATATTTTATAAGTTTTTGTAAATTAAATCCAAATAAACCCATTTTTTATTTCCTCTTTTTTATGGCAAGTCTTTTTAGAAATAGCATCTTTTCCAAAATCAGTGAAAATTCTCCTTCATTTATAAATTTACTATCTGGGTGATATATAGATATTCCGGAGACCTCAGTTTTTTTAAATCTGGAAGGGTCTTTAGGCTTTCCAAGTTTTACCTCAATCTCTTTGAAACTCCCTGTACATCCTCCACCCACATTTGCCACATTTATCGTTACTTCATTAAACCCCTTATTCTTTATAAAAGAAAGGGCATCATCGGTTATTTCAAAGGCCATAAATAATCCCTCCTTTTTTAAGAATAATGAGCCTTCATTTCCCTATTAAAGGGTAAATTAAGAATCTCATCTATTACTCCTCGGGCTTGATTTACTGATTTTGTTCGTACATCCCTTATGAGTACCTCTTCTAAGATATCTCTATTTCCCGTAGTAAATGCCTCAATAGCCCATTCCATTCTCATCATACGAGGAACAAGATACATATTCATTATATGTGAATCAATCTCATAGTTTGAAAATTCAGGATGTATTCCATTTCCATCCACTATTACAGGTACTTCCACAACTACATCTTCGGGAATTCCTTTTAAAATTTGCCCTTTATTTGGTATATTTAATACCAATCGGTATTTTACATTATTAGCTATTGCATCAATAAAAAGTATGTGCTGCTCTCCTGAAAGCTCATTTGGCGGAAATTCAGACAATAAAGAAGAAGAGTGGTCATAAGCCAATGCAAGCACCCGCTTCACTCTTCTTCTTAACTCTTCATTATACCATTTCCATCCTAATTCCGAATCAGGTCCTCCCCACCTCCCAAACCATTTTTTCTTTGTATCAAGGTTGTAATGATATCTCCATGAACCATTTCTCACAGTATCACCTATAGGCATTTTTCCATAGAATCTATACATATCTATTGCCCCTAGACTCAACTGAAGGTCAAAGGGGGTTTCCTGTTCTTTTCTAAATCCATTCTCTTTGATCCATTCATCCAATAGAGGATAGGCGTCCTTTCCATCATATTCGAATCGTGTAAGCCATATATTATGATTAAATCCTGCCACATCCCAAGAAACCCTTTCTTTATCAAGTCCTAAAGTCTTTATTATAAGATTAAATTCATTATGTCCATGACAAAAACCTGCAACTTTTATATTTGAATACCGTGAAACAAGTGTAGTACCCTCAAATACCGGGTTAGCAGTCTGAATAAGCCAGGCATTGGGGGCAAACTCTTCCATAAGATGTGCCACATCTAAGAAAAATTTAAGCTGGTTATAATTTGTAAATGTATAGTAATCAGATACCATGTTAAATTCTTGTGTATCAATCCCTCTATAGTATCCATGCTTCTCCCCTATCTCCCTTATTATTTCCTGATGTTCATGTCCACCAATTAATGCAGAATTTACTACAAAATTAGCATCTTTTATGCTCTCTCGAATATCAGTAGTTTTTTCAAACCTTAAGTCTCCACCCAATTCTTTTACATATCTTTGTGCAAGATTATACACAGCATCCAATCTCTCTTCATCTATATCCATAAGGGAAACAAGACTCCCTGAAAGTCTTTTTATCCTACATAGATCTCCTACAAACTTCATAGAAAATACTGCACTTCCCGCTCCAATAATACTAATTTTTAAATTCTTCTCCATTTTACCCTCCTTCTCCTCCTATATTAATACTTTTCAACATTCTTTATATTTATACTATTTATTCACTTTGCTTTTTATTTTAACATACTTTTCCCTTAAAATGCAAAGAAATCGAACAAGAATATCCTGTAAAAGCAATAAGGATCTACTCTATTTCAAAATTTTTTTAAAAATCCTTTCAAAATATAAAGAATTCTTAATAATATATCAAATAAATTAAATTTTCTAACAATAATATCAAAAAATACCCCTTTTCTACGAAATTTAAAGTTAAATGCTGAAAAATAAGTTTTGACATTTATATTTATTAGGGTTAAAATTTAATAAAATATTTTACTATATTTCTACACAAGTATTAACTATACGGTATCAAAGAAACTAAATAATATTCATACTAAGGCCCATTCTAAGGATAAACAAGTAAAAAATTACAACATTTACAATGATTTATTGCCAGAGATTATTTTATCTCAATAAAAAAGGAGGTGGGAAAAGAGGAATAGTTATAAAATTGCCTAAGAGGTTAAATTAGGTATTTTAAAAAGGAGGGGAAAAATGAAAACAAAACTTTTTATTATTTCTTTTGTTTTGTTATTTACAATACTCTTTTCTATTTTTGCATATGGAGTAGAGCTAAACACAATATTAGGACCAGGACATATTCAATTTTATCTTGAAAGATTCAAAGAGTTTGCAGATGAAACAGGAATAAAGGTCAATGCTACTGTGGTACCTTATGGAAGAGACATGGTTCCTAAATTGATTGCCTCATTTATGGCAGGAGGACATCAATACGATGTATTTGTAATAGACTGCATAGATGTGGCACAATTTGCAGAAGCAGGGTGGGTAATGCCAATAGATAAATGGATAACACCAGAGATGAAAAAAGATGTAGTACCATTTGCAAAAGAAGGAATGAGCTACAAAGGGAAATGGTATGGGCTTCCTTGGGCATCAGAATGGAAATCCTTTGTTTATAATGATAAAATGTTAAAAGAAGTAGGTTACAAAGAATTTCCAAAAACATGGGATGAAGTAGTAAAATATAGCCAAAAATTGCAGGATAAAGGTATAGTTAGGTATGCTACAGCATTTTCTTGGGCTCAAAAGGAATGTCTAATATGTGATTTTGTAGCACTCTCTGCTTCCTTTGGAGGGAAATTCTTTGATGAAAATCTTAATCCTTTATTTAACAAAGGTGGATCGGTCAAGGCCTTACAATGGATGGTAGATAGTATATACAAATACAAGATTGTAAATAAATCCTCTATTATGTGGACGGAAGATAATGTAAATGCAGCTATGGAAGCAGGAGATATAGCTTATCAACTTAGCTGGGGTTATCCACTTGTAAGGTTGAATAAGCCAGATAAATCTAAAATAGTAGGGCAAGCAAAAATAGGACTCATGCCATCTGTAGACGGTAAACACCCATATACCGTCTCTGGGCCTATGGGATGGTCAATTAGCAAAGGGACTCGTCATCCTAAAGAGGCATGGAAATTTCTTGAGTTTATAGCTGGACCTAAAGGGTCAAAAATAGCAGCTATAGAAGAAGGTGAATTCTCAGGTTGGAGATCTGTACTTAATGATCCTGAGGTTCAGAAAAAAGTACCAGGCCTTAAAGAGATGGCAAAACAAGCTGAATATATAGTAAATAGGCCAAGAGTTCCTTGGTATCATGAATTTAGTGTAATGCTTGCAGAAAAATTACATGAGGCATTAACTTTAAAGAAGTCTCCCCAAAAAGCTTTAGACGAAGCCGTAAAAGAGACCTTAAAGATAAAAGAAGAATACGAAAAGTCTACTAAAAAATAATTAAAAAGATAGGGGCTATATAGCCCCTATCTTAAAGGTAAAAAATGAACCATAAACCCCTTACATTAGAAGAAAAAGATAAGAGGTTAGGTTATATATTAATTATCCCAACCTTCCTAATCTTGGGAATAGTTGTGGTTTATCCGCTTCTTTATGCACTATATATAAGTTTTTTTAATTTAAATATTTCTATTCCTTGGAAGGGAAAGATTTTTGTAGGGTTTTCAAATTATCTATATGTGATAAAAGATCCTACATGGTGGGCTGCAGTTCTTAGAACTC
Source organism: uncultured Atribacterota bacterium (assembly GCA_964462295.1). Taxonomy (GTDB): domain Bacteria; phylum Atribacterota; class JALVIU01; order JALVIU01; family JALVIU01; genus JALVIU01. The sequence continues at coordinate 1,781 of CAYWXH010000012.1, read as the reverse complement.
TATATTTTGTAATAGCAGATATAACAGTTGGAATTACTTTGGGTTTAGGGGTAGCCTTACTCTTAAATAGAGAACTACCCTTAAAATCTATAATATTTGCAATTATTTTATTCCCTTATGTGTTACCACCTATTGTCAATGCTTTAATGTGGAAACTTACATATGATTCAGATTATGGCTTTTTAAATGGTATACTATATCAACTTGGATTAATAAAAGACTACATTCCATGGCTTTCTAATACAAAGACTGCAATAATTATGCTTATAATAGCAAATCTATGGCAGGGAACACCCTTTGCAATAATACTTTTTCTTGCAGGCTTAAAATCTATACCACTGGAGTTATACGAAGCATCTAAAATAGATGGAGCATCAGCATGGAGCGCATTTTTATATATAACACTACCCTTATTACGGCCAATTATATATGTATTAGTTGTAATGAAGACAATTTTAACCTTCAGAATTTTTGACCTTATATATGCACTCACAGGAGGAGGCCCTGCAAATTCCACACAAGTTGTAAGTATGAAAATCTATAATGAATCGTTTGATTTTCTAAAATTTGGGCGTGCTTCTGCCATGGCATACATACTGCTTATTATAGTAGTACTTTTTTCTTTGTTTTATCAAAGAATTTTTGAGAATAAGAGATTCTAAATACAAAATAAGAGGAGATACATGGTAAAGAAAAAATTAAACAATATACTTATAGGGATATTACTCCTAATTGTTTTAGCCTCTGTATTAGGACCTTTTTATTGGACATTTCTAACAAGTGTCTCTCCCTCAGTTGATCTTCACGAAAGACCTCCTAAATGGTTTCCATCAAAGATTTCTTTTCATCACTATGTATCTATTTTTAAATCTACAAGTCAAGCAGCAGGGGTATCTTATGAATTTGTAAAAGGACTCATAAACAGTGCGATTATCAGTATATCAGTCACAATAATTGCCTTATTCTTAGGTTCATTAGCTGCCTACTCTATAATAAGATTAAAAGTACCTTTTGGAAAAACAATAACCTTATTAGTTCTTCTTACCCAAATGCTTCCTCCTGTTGTAATAGTTATTCCTCTTTATTTTATTGCTTCTAAATTTAATATGCTTGATAAAAAAAGTTTTTTAATTTTAACATATCTAGCATTTAGCCTTCCATTAGCCATATGGATACTTGAAGGATATTTTAAAACACTTCCCGCTTCCATCGAAGAATCTGCACTGATTGATGGATGTACCAGATTACAGGCATTATTCAAGATAGTACTACCCTTATCAGGTCCTGCCCTATTCACTGCAGGAATATTTGTTTTTTTAGCCTCCTGGAATGAATTCCTTATGGCATTAGTACTTACTTCAAGTCTAACAGCAAAGACTATGCCTGTTGCAATAGCAGAATTTATAGGTAGATTTTCCACTGACTATGGACTTATGGCAACAGCAGGCATAATAGGAAGCATACCTCCTCTATTTTTTGCAAGCATCTTTCAAAGATATATGATAAGCGGAATCACAGCAGGTTCTGTAAAAGAGTAAAATTAACAATTACTATAGAAAGGGTATAAGTATATATCTTTTGAAGGATATAAGGGATTTCTCATAACTATACAATGACAGAATGATTGAGAATTGCAGGCATGAGATTGATTCGACCCCTTGCGGGGCCTCGCAATTACAACACATGGGGCCGCGCTCCCCCACTGTCATTGCGAGGAAGGGTTCCCTTTGCCCTGACGTGGCAATCTCTGGTACCAAGAAACCGCACGAATGAGAATGAGG
>CAYWXH010000011.1:0-39379 GCA_964462295.1 uncultured Atribacterota bacterium | reverse complement strand
GGGGAAAGTGCAGCTTTCCGTCTAATTTCCTTTGCAAGGTCCATATTCATCACCTCTTCTTATTTTATACATAAAATAAATTGCTTGCTAGTTTAATTGTAATATATATACATAAAATATGCAAGGTATAATTTGGATAAAATCGAAAAAAATTTAAAAAACTAAAACTTTAATTTAATATTGAACTTTTGTTGACTTTCTCACTATTATCATATATGATATAATTAATTAACTTCCTAAATTAGGAAGAGAAGGGGGTGGTAAATTTTTCTTATTTTTAGGGAGTTAATTTTTGTTGGTTTTTGTATAATATTTTTTCACCATTAAAAAGGAGGGAAATCCTGTGAAAAAAAGTATACTCTTTTTATTAATACTATCTATTTTTATATTTTCATTTTCCATTTATGGCATAGCAGAGGAAAAACCACAGTATGGAGGTACACTTGTAAGACCAGATACATACGGGGATCCTGTAAACTTAGACCCTATTCTTACAACCCTTACCGCTACACAGATGGTTAATATGCTTATATTTGATGGTCTTGTAAGATTAAATGGGGCAACAGGAAAGATTGAACCTGCTATTGCAAAATCATGGGAAGTCAAAAACAATGGTAAAACCTACATTTTTCATCTAAGAAAAGGGGTAAAATTTCACAACGGAAGAGAGGTAAAGGCAGCAGATTTTAAATACTCATTCGAAAGGATCAAACCGGAAAATAGGGCACCTCATACATTTTTAATAGATGGAATCGTAGGGGCAAAGGAGTATCTTGATAAGAAAACCGATCACATAAAAGGGATAAAAGTACTTGATGACTACACATTAGAAATAGATCTAAAAGATATAGATGTGACATTTCTAAATAAACTTGGTGCATGGGTAGATATGTCTGTAGTACCTAAAGAAGAAGTAGAAAAATTAGGAAGGGAATTCGGAAATAAACCATGCGGTACAGGACCCTTTAAATTAGAAAAATGGGTAAAAGATAGTGAAGTTGTACTTGTTGCAAATAAAGATTACTTTATGGGAAGACCGTATCTTGACAAAATCATATTTAAGGTAATGCCTGAGGCATCTGCAAGGGAACTTGCCTTTGATTCTAAAAGATTAGATATGATGGTCCTTACAGATGTACAATACAAAAAATATACAAGACACCCAATATACAAAAAACATCTAATAGAAGTAGCAGAACTTTATACAAGACATATAGGTTTCAACTTGGATTGGGGACCACTTAAAAACAAAAAAGTAAGAAAAGCTATAAACTATGCTATAGATAAGGAAACCATAATAAAAAAATTGCTAAATAACAAAGCATTTCCTGCGGTAGGCGTACTTCCAAGTAGTATGGGTGCATTCAACAAAAATTTAAAGGGATATGAATACAATCCCGAAAAGGCAAAAGAGCTCTTAAAAGAGGCAGGTTATGAAAATGGTTTTGAAGTAGAGATACTTACCAAAAGTGGGCCACCTGCATGGGGGCTTCCTACCGTTGAAGCTGTGATGACATATCTTAATAAAGTAGGTATAAAATTAAAACCAAAATTGGTAGAAGGGGGAACACTGGGACAAGAGGTAGGAAATAGAAACTTCCAGATGTATATATGGTCAGTAGGTGGCGAATCGAGTCCACTTAACTATCTCTATACTTATTTCCACTCTAAAAACATAGGGCCTGCAGGAAACTTCTGCGGATACAACAACCCAAAGGTAGATGCACTTTTGGATGCGGCAAAGAAAGAGGTAGACCCAGAAAAAAGGGTAAAACTTATCCGTGAGGCAGAAGAGATTATAGTGGATGATGCACCTTGGTGGTTCTACAACTACAATAAGGCAGTTATGGTTTACCAACCATGGGTACATGGATTACAACCTACCGCAACAGATGTAGACTACCAGAGAATGGAAAAGGTTTGGGTGTCTAAACACTAATCTATGGGCACATATATAGCAAGAAGACTCTTGTTGCTCATACCAATATTAATAGGGGTAACACTCATAACCTTTATACTTATGAGAATCATACCTGGGGATCCTGTATTGCAGCTTATGGATCCCCGGGCTGCAAAGGTAGACCCCGAAGTAGCTGCAAAGATTAAGGCATATTGGGGTCTGGATAAACCTGCCTATATACAGTATCTAAAGTTTGTATGGAATGCCCTTCATGGACACCTCGGTTATTCATATAGAAGCAATCAGGATGTGCTTAAAGTTATACTGGAAAGATTTCCAGCTACTTTTAAACTCACACTACTTTCCATGAGTTTTGCAATATTCTTTGGTGTGCTTATTGGAGTGATATCTGCTATAAAACACAATACATTCATAGATGTAATAAGTATGACCATAGCCCTTATCGGTGTATCTACGCCTATCTTTTGGCTTGGGCTTATTCTTATGTATATATTTGGTGTCCTATGGCCTATCCTACCTCCCTCAGGGTATGGCCCTGGCCTATCCTACCTTATACTTCCTTCCCTTACATTAGGATATGCAGTAACTGCATTTATATCTCGTATTTCAAGATCATCTGTATTAAATGTTATAGGAATGGATTATGTAATAACTGCCCGTGCCAAGGGGCTATCTGAAAAAATAGTAATTTATAAACATGTCCTTAAAAATGCACTTATCCCTATAGTAACCATAATAGGCATAGAGACAGGGTGGCTTTTAGGAGGGGCTATTGTTACAGAAACGGTCTTTGGATGGCCCGGAATTGGAAGACTCCTTATAGAATCCATAATGGCAAGAGACCTTCCCATGGTCCAAGGATGTATACTCTTTATAGCACTTTTGTTTTCGCTTGTAAATCTCACTGTAGATATAATATATTCTTTTATAGATCCACGAGTAAAATATGGAAAGGGGTAGGATAATATATGAAGAAGGCACTTAAAAATAAAGGAGTAGCGGTTGGGGGGAGCATTGTGCTTTTCTTTGTAGTACTTGCCATATTTGCACCTATTATTGCACCATATAGCCCTACTGATGCAGACCTAATGAGGTCATTGGAACCCCCTCAAAAAAAATACCTATTTGGTACAGATGTACAAGGAAGGGATATACTAAGTAGAATTATCTTTGGGTCAAGAATTTCTCTATCTGTAGGCATAGTAGTACAGGCCATATCTCTTACAATAGGGATAACCTTAGGCCTTCTCTCTGGATTTTACGGTGGCATAATAGATGATATAATATCATCTATTATGAATATTATGTTTTCCTTCCCAAGTCTCCTATTTGCTATAGCGATAATGGCCGTATTAGGCCCAAGTCTTTATAACATATTTCTCGCACTTGGAATAATAAGTTGGCCTACTGTAGCAAGACTGGTAAGGGGAGAAACCCTCTCTCTTAAGAAGAGAGACTTTGTAGAGGCAAGCCGTGCACTTGGTGTACATAATATATCTATAATATTTAAACATATACTTCCAAATTGTCTTGGTCCCATTATAGTTGTAGCTACCTTAGGTATCGCAGATGCCATTCTTACAGAGGCCACACTGAGTTTTTTAGGCCTTGGCATCCAACCCCCTACACCATCCTGGGGCTCAATGCTCTCCCGAGGGAGAGAATATATCTGGTCTGCCCCTCATCTTGTTATCTTTCCCGGTCTTGCCATACTCATTACAGTATTAGGGTTTAACCTATTAGGTGATGGATTAAGAGACATATTTGACCCAAGACTTAAAAATACTAAATAAGATCTTCCGGACCAAAATCCAAGGGCAAAAGCTCTGACAAAGATTTTATAATGATATCACCTTTAAGATTGGTCATTATTACTTCGATCTCTTTTCCAAACTCTCTCATTACCTGTCTACATGCACCACAAGGGGCGGCAGGAGGATTCGTATCCGTAACAACCACGATAGAAGATATATCTCTCTCTCCTTCTGATACAGCCTTAAATATAGCGACCCTCTCTGCACATATAGTAAGCCCATATGATGCATTTTCTATATTACACCCTGTAAAAATTTTACCACTTCTTGTAACAACTGCGGCACCTACCTTAAAATTAGAATACGGTGCGTATGCATTATCCCTTGCCTTCTTTGCAAAAGAGACAGCTTTTTTTAATAGTTCTTTATCCATCTTTATATCACTCCTTTTTTAAGCTATTATAAGTATTATAATCTTAATTAATAAAAAATGTATGAATTAATCGAAAATTTTTTAAAAAAATGATTGACTTTTTTGAAAAGAAATTTTATAATATAAATGCGAATAAAATTTAAAAAAATAGGAGGAATCGGGAATGAAAAGACCGTTACCTGAAAAAGTATCTCAGACAGAAATAGTATTTAAGGCAGAGGAGTTAGAGGCTGTTCTTTCTGCACCTCCAATGGATATCCCTCCATTTGAACCAGCTTTGGTAAAGACTACAAAGGGTGATATGGTAATAAGACAGGCTAAGAAAGAAGAAGCACCCAAACTTATGGAATTTATCAAAAAATTATTAGATGTAGATCATGACTTCTATGATATAGTAGGGGCAAGGGTATATGCAGAGATCCTTGGCTGGTACAGAAATCGTCTAAAAGACCCTTACACATTGGTAGGTATTATTGATGGAAAATTGGTAGCATTTGCAAACGGAAGACTTATGAACAAAGATATCAATATCTCCCTCCATACACTCGCATTTGAAAGAGGCGGAAGACTCGGTGCTGCAATGTATTATGCAAAATGTCACTACACATTTGAAACACTTGGACAAAAAGAGTACTGGGCAACCTATGAAAGTTACAATGGATTCAAGAGATGGGGAATCGGTATGGCACAGCCATCTTATCCATGGCCAGATGTACAGCACGAATTAGGTGGTGCAAAGGTATTCTATGTAACAAAAGAGTATTGGAATACCACAATTAAGAAATACCTTGAAGATTACACAGGTTACACACTTATAAGACCTGTACCTGAAGATCTTCTTAAAAAGGCTGAAAACTTTGAAGTACCTGAATCACCAACAGTATAGCTAATACTTTGTGTGGATATATAATAGTCTACCTCCTTCCGCCCCATAGGGTCTCCTATGGGGCATCCTTTTTTATTCCCATTCTATAGTACCTGGCGGTTTAGGTGTAATATCATAAACTACTCTGCCAATCTCCGGAACCTCATTTGTTATACGAAGACTAATCTCTTCTAAAATATCATATGGAATCCTTGCCCAATCAGCTGTCATTCCATCTCTACTTAAGACTGCCCGAAGTGCGACAACAAACTTATAAGCCCTCTCATCTCCTGCCACGCCTACGCTTTTTATGGGAAGGAGCACAGAAAAGGCCTGCCAAATCTTTTCATACTGCTTATGTTTTTTAAGCTCTTCTATATATATCTTATCTACCCTTTTCAATATATCTACCCTCTCTGGGGTAACTTCTCCGATTATTCTAACTGCAAGACCTGGGCCAGGAAAAGGATGTGCCATAAGGATATCTTCTGGGATTCCAAGCTCTTTTCCCAATACTCTCACCTCATCTTTAAAGAGTTCCCTTATAGGCTCTAAAAGTTTTAAACCCATATCTTCAGGGAGTCCACCAACATTATGATGGCTCTTTATAAGATGGGGATTTGATGTATTAATCTTTGCACTCTCTATAACATCTGGATATATCGTTCCCTGAAGTAACCATTTTGCATCTTTGTGTCTCTTTGCAAATTCCTCAAAAACCTCAATAAACATATGGCCTATAATTTTACGCTTCTCCTCTGGGTCTAAAACTCCCCTCAATGCTTTCAAAAAACGAGAAGAACTATCTATTATTTCAATGTCTAATCCAAGGGTTTCTTTTAGATACTCTATCTTCTCTGTGTCTCCGAAACGCATAAGTCCCGTATCTACAAATACAAGCTTTAACCTTTTTCCTATAGCTTTATAGACAAGTACAGAGGCAACGGTAGAATCCACTCCACCACTTAGTGCTCCTATAACTATATCATCTCCCACTTTTTCTCTTATTTTTTCAATATTTTTCTCAATAAAATCCTCCATTGCAAAATCGCTCTTACATCCTGCTATTTTATAAACAAAATTATAAAGTAAATCCTTTCCACAAGGTGTATGTGAGACCTCTGGATGAAACTGTACCCCATAAATAGGTAGGTCTTTATGTCTTATTGCGGCAAATGGGGTCTCTCTGGTATGTGCAATGGATACAAAGCCTTGGGGAAGCTTTGTTACAAGATCACTATGACTCATCCACACACGTTGGGGAGATGTAATTCCAAAAAATAGGGGGTCATTTTCCCGGTCTACAAAAAGCATGGAGGGACCATATTCCCTTTTTGTTCCTCTCTCAACTTCCCCTCCCAACATATGGGCAATAAGCTGCATTCCATAACATATACCAAGTATCGGGATATTCATATCAAAAAGTTCATCTGAAACATGAGGGGCATTTTTATCATAGACACTATTTGGACCACCGGATAGGATTATCCCATTTGGTTTTTTGGAAGAAATCTCTGATATAGACAAAGAGGCAGGGATAACCTCTACATCTATTCGTAGTTCCCTTATATTCCTCTTTATAAGATGGGTGTATTGTCCTCCAAAATCAATTATTAATATCTTATCAGCCATTTAGAACCTCTCTAAAGATATCAATCGTGTACAATACATCTTCCCGTCCAATATGCCTATTTGTAACAAATCTTATAGAAGATGGTCCTGTAGTAAGGGCTAAGATGCCTTTCTTCTTTAAACTATTTACAATATCTTGGGCAGTTTTGTCTTCTCTTTTTACATATATCATTACAATATTAGTAAATATACCATCTTTATCTGTAAATATACCTTCATATTTAGACAATCCCTCTCTTAAAAGTGCTGCATTTTCATGGTCTTCTCTTAGTCTGTCTACCATCTTGGAAAGTGCCACAATACCTGCCTTTGCAATAATGCCTGCCTGTCTCATCCCTCCACCTAATATCTTCCTGTTTTTTCGAGCCCTCTCTATAAATTCTTCTGTACCTACAAGAAGGGAACCCACTGGTGCAGAAAGCCCCTTAGAAAGACAAAACATCACAGAATCTGCATATTTGGCTATCTCACTTGCTGGTATATTTTGTGCCACTGCCGCATTGAATATCCTTGCCCCATCAAGATGTACAGATAATCCATTCTCTTTTGCAAAATTGTATAATTCTTTCATTAAATCATTCGGTACTACAATACCACCACCCCTGTTGTGTGTATTTTCTAAGGTAAGAAGCGTAGTCTTTGGAAAATGAATATTAGGGGGTCTTAGAACTTTCTTTATATCATTCGGTGTTATTATGCCCACTCTATTGCCTTTTACAAGCCTCGGCATAAGCCCTGCGATCCTTGCCATGCCGCCTACTTCATAATAATAGATATGCGCATCTTGTTCTACCAAAACTTCTTCTCCAGGAGTGGTATGTGTCATAAGTGAAACTAGATTTCCCATAGTTCCACTTACCACAAAAAGTGCTGCCTCTTTACCCATTTTTTGGGCAGCAAGTCTTTCCAATTCCTCTACGGTAGGATCTTCCCCGTATACATCATCCCCTACCTCTGCATCCTTCATCGCTTCTCTCATCTCAGGGGTAGGTAAAGTTATCGTATCACTTCTAAAATCTATAATTTTATTCATTTAAAACCCCCTATAATTTGGTGCCTCTTTTGTAATCTCTACATCATGTGGGTGGCTCTCCTTAAGTCCTGCAAAGGTAACGCGTACAAATTTTGCCTTTTCCTGAAGTGTATGAATATCTTTAGCTCCACAATATCCCATACCAGACTGAATACCACCTCTTAACTGATGTATAACCTTGTTTAAAGGCCCTTTATACGGAATCCTTCCCTCTATACCCTCTGGCACGACATCCTCTCTCTTTGTACTATCTATAAAATACCTATCTGCACTTTTTCCCTCTTTTAACGCCCCTTGAGAACCCATTCCACGATACTCCTTATAACTTCTCCCCCCAAAGATAATAAGCTCTCCAGGGGCCTCATCTGTACCTGCAAGCACCGATCCTAACATTACGGCATTTGCACCTGCTGCAAGTGCCTTCACTATATCTCCAGAATACCTTATCCCTCCATCTGCAATCAAGGGCACTCCAAATTCCCTCGCCGCCCTTGCTGCATCTAAAATAGCACTAAATTGTGCCACCCCAACACCTGCCACAACCCTTGTTGTACATATAGACCCAGGTCCTACTCCCACCTTTATAGCATCAGCCCCTGCCTCCAAAAGTGCTTTTGCACCTTCATAAGTAGCGATATTACCTGCTATTACAAGAAGATTTGGAAACATCTTCTTTATTTCTTTAAGTGTCTGAATAACCTTTTTAGAATGACCATGTGCTGTATCTATAGCTACTACATCTACCTCTGCCTCTATAAGAAGTTTTGTTCTTTCAATAGCACCTTCTCCTACCCCTATAGCTGCACCTACCAAAAGTCTTCCCTTTTCGTCTTTTGATGCATTAGGATATTTTCTTATTTTCATGATATCTTTTATAGTAATAAGACCTTTTAGTATACCATTTTTATCCACTATAGGAAGCTTTTCTATTCTATATTTATGAAGGATCTCCTGTGCATCCTTTAAAGTAGTACCTAAGGGGGCGGTTATTAATCTCTCCGAAACCATATAATTTTTAACTTTATCCTCCATTGATGAGACAAATCTCATATCTCTATTTGTAATTATACCGACAAGCTTCATGTTCTTATCCACCACAGGAAGGCCAGAAATTTTATATTTTGACATAATTACCTCTGCCTCTTGGAGTGTAGAATCTGGATAGATGTACACAGGATTTGTAATAATTCCACTTTCCGATCTTTTTACCTTATCTACCTCCTCTGCTTGCCTTTCAGGACTCATATTCCTATGAATAATGCCCAAACCACCTTCTCTGGCCAAAGAGATGGCCATTTGAGATTCTGTAACTGTATCCATAGCAGCAGAGAGAATAGGGAGTTTTACCTTAATACCTTTTATAATCTCAACTTCTAAATCCACATCTTTGGGCATGATTTCAGAGTATTGGGGGACCAAAAGTACATCATCAAAGGTAAGCGATTCTCTAATATCTGGGGTATCCATATCTAAACCTCCTCTATCATAGTTTTAAACAAATTCACATTTTGGATAGCATATCCAGAGATATCATTATTAAAGTAGATATACACATCTTTATTTTTATCAAGTTCCCTATGTACAAACTTCACCCAGAGAGCAAGATCTTCTCGGGTATAATTGTAATCATACCACTTTCTTAAACCATGGAAACGAATGTAAAGAAATGAAGAAGTAACTTCAAATACGGAAGAAATTTTTGGGGAACTTACATTACACAAGGCCATATTATAGCTTCTAAGAAGTTCATAGACATCTTCTGAAAACCAGGAAGGATCCCTAAATTCCAATGCATATTTAATTTTTCCATATGGCAACTCATCCAAGAATCTATTTAATAAATTAAGATCTTTTTTGAGGGATCCAGGGAGTTGGAAAAGCAATGCACCTAATTTTTCCTCAAGTAAAGAGGCAAGCGTTACAAATTCTTCTATATCTCCTCTTACCCCTTCTAATCTTTTTATATGTGTTATAATTTTACTTACCTTAAGAGAAAACTTAAAATCTTTAGGTGTCTTTTTATACCAAGAACGCAAAGTCTTCTCCTTTGGAGGGTGATAAAAAGTAGAGTTTATCTCTAAAGAAGAAAAGTGTTGTGCATAAAAGGTGAGCCATTTGTACTTTGGAAGACCCTCAGGATAAAACTTTCCAACCCAATGGTTATAATAGAATCCAGATGTTCCTATAAAAAGTTTACCACTTTCAGGTATCGACATATTCTTCAAATATCTCTTTTTTAAAATCGTAATCTCTATATCCCAAAAAAGAATCTATATGAAAAACTGTGGGAGAAACAGTGTAAAGTCCTTTCCAAAAAAGGATAGAAAGCTCTCTTATCTCCCATTGGGCCTCATTAGATACCCTAAGTCCTATTATGTGAAGCCATTCTCTAAAATTTGCACTTATTACTATTTCACTCGTTGTGGCATTAGGAAGAACAAATCTTGCATCTTCTTTTCTGATTCCCATATCTATAAATTTTGCATATATATCTGCAATATGCCTCATTTCATCTCTAAAGAGGGCAAAGGCCTCTTTATTCTCTCTTATTGCATCAGGAATCACATAATCAAATTCTTTTTCATTTACATACCTCTGTGATTCTTGAGTAAATGAGGCGAGGCGATGCCTTACTAATTGATGGGTGCATGCCCTAGAAATACCTCTTACCCTAAATGTAGCAGATGCATGTTCTAATACGGAGAGGTGCCCCAGTCTAATAAGATGTCTTATAAGTCTCTTTTCACTATCTGTACCCATCTTTGAAAAACTTTTATATGAGGTACGAGCAGCAATCTCTATAATCTTTTCTGGACTTTTCCCATCTATCCCCCTTGTATATGCAATAAGTTGGGCTTCCATAAGATACTCCTTTCTCTTGGATTTATAAGATTATAACAAAATAAAAATAAAATTACAAGAATCGCTTGACTTTTTTCTCATTTTGGTTTATACTTAATTATAATTACTTTTAATTAAAAAAAATTATTAATTAAACAATAGGAGGGTAACTATGTTATCAGAAAAAATGAAAAAAGCCTTAAACGAACAGGTCACTGCAGAGTTTTATTCTGCATGGTACTATCTTTCCATGGCTGTATGGGCAGCAAAAGAAAACTTTGATGGTACATATAACTTTATGGCCAAACAGGCAAAGGAAGAAGAAGAACACGCAATGAAGTTCATAAAATACATACTGGATTCAGGAGGAGAAGTAGAATTAGGCGAAGTAAACAAACCACCAAAAGATTTCTCATCCCTAAAAGATGTATTTGCAAAGGCACTGGCGCATGAAAAATATGTAACAAACCTTATAAAAAAACTTGTAGAACTTGCATATGAAGAAAAAGATTATACAACTTTAGGATTTTTGCAATGGTTCTTAGAGGAACAGGTAGAAGAAGAATCTACAATGAGCAGTATTCATGCGAAATTAGAAATGGTTGGAGAATCTAGAAACGGCCTCTTTATGATCGATTCTCATCTTGGGCAAAGATAGAAATATTATTTGACAACAGATAAATATTCTGGTATAAACAAAGTAATAATTTTCTTGCCCTTGCAGGAAAGAATTTAAGGAGGCTTTTAAGTGAGTAAAGCAAAAAAAGGTGACACCGTACAGGTTCACTACACAGGAAAACTTGAAGATGGTTCAGTCTTTGATACATCTTATGACAGAGAACCATTGGAATTTACAATTGGTGCAGGTCAACTTATTGAAGGATTTGATGATGCTGTAACTGGGATGGAGGAGGGGGAGAAAAAGACAGTAACTATCCCTCCTGAGAAGGCATATGGTCCTTACAGAGAAGATATGGTTATTGAGGTAGGAAAAGATAAACTTCCTGAAGACTTAAAACCTGAGCTAAACCAACAGCTCTATATGGAAGATGCACATGGTCAAACATTTATGGTAAAAGTAGTAGAGATAGGAGAAGATAGCATAAAACTAGATGCCAATCATCCCCTTGCAGGAAAAGACCTAATATTTGAAATAGAACTTGTAAAGATAGCCTAATTTTTTACACATATTTAGCAATTTTTTTAAAAAACTATTTGACAATTTAGAAAAAACTCGCTATAATTAGAGTCAGCGAGCGCCGGGGTGGCGGAACTGGCAGACGCGCTAGTTTGAGGGGCTAGTGGGCGATTGTGCCTGTGGGGGTTCGAGTCCCCCCTCCGGCATATAAAGGCAGGCGATAAGCCTGCCTTTATTTTTATTTATTGACAATTTCTACACTAAGGGGGATGCGGAAATGAACTATAAAAAAACCTTAAATCTTCCCAAGACCAATTTTCCAATGAAGGCGAATCTCCCTGAGAGAGAACCTGAATTCCTAAAATTCTGGGAAGAAAAAGATATTTACAAAAAATCTATTGAAAATAAATCAAAAGATAAGACCTTTATACTTCATGATGGACCTCCATATGCAAATGGTAATATACATTTGGGTACGGCATTTAACAAAATTCTAAAAGATTTCATCGTAAAGTATAAAACTATGAGGGGCTTTTACTCTCCTTATATTCCAGGCTGGGATACCCACGGACTTCCCATTGAAAATCAAACCTTAAAGAGTCTAAATGTAAGTAGAACAGAAATTCCTCCTACAGATTTAAGGAAAAAATGTAGAGAATATGCACTAAAATTCGTAGATATACAGAGAGAAGAGTTTAAACGCCTTGGTGTAAGGGGAGATTGGGAAAATCCATATCTTACACTTACAAAAGAATATGAGGCAAAACAGATAGAGGTATTTGGAGAGCTTGCAGAAAAAGGGTATGTCTATAGGGGATTAAAGCCTGTTTATTGGTGTAGTACATGTGAAACTGCACTTGCCGCAGCAGAAATAGAATACTATGATGAAACTTCTCACTCCATATATGTGAAATTTGAAATAATAGATCTAAAAAAATTAAAGGAAAAATTTCCCACATTTAATGGTGATAAGGCATATGTACTTATATGGACAACTACACCTTGGACACTCCCTGCAAACCTTGCTATAGCCCTACATCCAGAGTATGATTATGTACTCATAGAATACAAAGATGAATATCTCCTCTTTGCAAAAGAGCTCATAGAACCTGTACTTAAAAAAATAGAAAATGATCCAAAGTACAAAATCTTGGGACAAGTTAAAGGGAAAGAACTTGAATATATAAAGACAAAACACCCATTTATAGATAGAGAATCCCCCATTGTACTTGCAGATTATGTTACACTTACAGATGGTACAGGATGTGTACATACTGCCCCTGGGCATGGACAAGAGGACTATGAGACAGGAGTAAGATACAAACTTCCCATATATTCTCCAATAGATGATTATGGAAGATTTACCGAAGAGGCAGGAGATCTGAAGGGCTTAAAATACGACAAAGCAAATGAGGTAATTATTGAAAAACTAAAAAAGAATGGTAGTCTCTTATACATGGAAGAGTTTACACATTCTTACCCTCATTGCTGGAGGTGTAAAAATCCGGTTATATTTAGGGCTACTACTCAGTGGTTTGTAAATGTGGACAAATTTAGAGATAAGGCACTTAAGGCCATAAGTGAGGTAAAATGGGTTCCAGAATGGGGAGAGGATAGGATCTCAAATATGGTAAGGGAACGCTCTGATTGGTGTATATCAAGACAGAGGATTTGGGGTGTTCCTATTCCTGTTTTTTATTGTGAAGATTGTGGAAAGGAAATCATAACAAAAGAAAGCATAAACAGTGTAGTAGAACTTTTCTTAAAAGATGGCTCAGATGCTTGGTTTGAGAAAACTCCAGCAGAAATTTTACCAGAAGGATTCAAATGCCCCCATTGTGGAGGCACGCATTTCAAGAAAGAGACAGACATTATGGATGTTTGGTTTGATTCTGGGGTTTCACACCGGGCTGTACTTGAGGTAAGAGATGAGCTAAAATGGCCTGCAGAGATGTATCTTGAGGGGACAGACCAGCATAGGGGGTGGTTCCAGACATCACTCCTTACCTCTGTTGCTACAAAAGGGCGTGCCCCTTATGACTCTGTACTTACCCATGGCTTTATAGTGGATGAAGAAGGGAAAAAGATGTCAAAATCTTTAGGAAATGTCATTACCCCTAATGAGGTTATAAAGGATTATGGGGCAGACCTATTGAGGTTATGGGTTTCATCCTCTGATTATAGAAGTGATGTAAAGATCTCAGACAAAATCCTAAAACAGCTTATAGAAGTCTATAGGAAGGTAAGGAATACGGCAAGATTTATATTAGGAAACTTATACGACTTTGACCCTGATAATGATATGATTCCTTATAAAGAACTTGAAGAGATAGATAAGTTTGCACTTTTGAAATTAAATAGATTTATAAAAGATGTAACATCTGCCTATGAAAACTATGAATATCATCAAATCTATCATAGGTATCAATATTTCTCTACCGTAACTCTCAGCTCATTCTATCTTGATATATTAAAAGATCGCCTCTATGTAGAGCACCCAAAGAGCAAGAGAAGAAAGTCTGCACAGACCACTATATATCTAATACTTGATAGCTTTGTAAAAATGCTTGCACCTGTCTTATCATTTACAGCAGAGGAAATATGGCAAAACATGAAACATGACAAAGAAAACAACTTCGAAAGTGTACAGATTGCCCCATGGCCAAAGGAAAATCCAGACTATGAAAACAAAGAAATAGGAGAAAAATGGGAAAAGATTCTTCTTATAAGAGAGGAAGTTCTCAAAGAGCTAGAGAGAAAAAGGGCAGAAGGGACAATAGGAAACTCTTTGGATGCAAAGGTATATCTAAGTGCAGAAGGTGATCTTCTTAAATTTTTAGAAGAAAATATAGGGGTATTAAAAGAGGTATTCATAGTCTCTCAAATAGAGATAACAAAAGATACTAGTCTTACCCAGAAGATAGCTGAAGAAGTTGAAGGCTTAAGGATAGGAGTAGATCGGGCTAAAGGAGAAAAATGTGCAAGGTGTTGGGTCATAAGTGAAGATGTAGGAAAAGATCCTACACATCCAGACTTATGTCCACGCTGCATAGAGGTTGTTGAACATCTATGATCCTAATCTCTATAGTTATAATACTTATAGATAGATGGACAAAGCTCTTTTTTGCCCATTATCTTTCAACCCGGGTAACACTGCCTATTATCCCGGGTTTTTTACATTTTACGCTTACAAAAAATAGAGGGGTTACATTTGGTCTTTTTCCAGGAAAAACTCTTATCTCTCTTGTAATTACAATATTTGCCCTTACCTTTGGGTTGTGGTGGTATGTATTTAAAGCAGAGGATAGGTTTACTAAAATGGCCCTAGCTCTTATAATAGGAGGAGGAGCGGGAAACCTTATAGATAGATTGCAGTACGGTTATGTAATAGATTTTATAGATGTACGAGGGATATGGCCTTTTATATTTAATTTTGCAGATTCCTGTATAGTTATAGGTTTTTCTCTCTTGATAATTAAGATCTTTTTAGAAGAAAAGAGGAAGGCAAAAAATGCATAGAATACTCTTAGAAATAGGAAGCTTAAAGATATATGCATGGGGCACCCTTATAGGTATAGGATTCCTTGTAGGACTATGGTTTACTACTTTGGAGGCAAAAAGAAGAGATATTAAAAAGGAAGATGTTATTGATATCGCTTTATATCTACTCATTTCAGGTATAATTGGGGCACGAATCGCATTTGTAATTGCAAACTGGAAGGATTATGCAAAAAATCCTATAAGTATCTTATACATCCAAAGAGGAGGTATGGTACTATTTGGAACACTTATAGCAGGGGTCATAACAGGATATGCTATAGTAAAAATAAAAAAATTAGATTTTTGGAAACTTGCAGATACCTTTGCTCCAGGTCTTGCATTAGGAGTTGCTATAGGAAGGATAGGCTGTTTCTTAAACGGATGTTGTTGGGGTAAAATTTCCTACACATTTGGTATAAGATTTCCATCTACTCACAATCCACCTGTATATGTAGACCAAGTTATGCGGGGACTTATAAAACCTGGCACACCATACACACTACCTGTAATTCCAACACAACTTTTACACTCTCTTTCAGCCTTTATCGTCTTTTTACTTATAGTAAAATTTTACAAAAGTGGTATGCAAAAATTTAAAGGGCAAGGCTTTCTTCTACTTGTAATCTACTATTCTATAGGTAGATTTTTGGTGGAATTTTTAAGATACTATCCACCATATAAGTATGTTGGACCATTTACAGGATCTCAAATCTTAAGTATAATCGCTATTTTGTGGGCTGTGTTTGAATATGGAAGAAGAAAAAAAGGGATATCTTAACATAGGAGAAAAGGATAAAGGAAAAAGGCTGGATAAATACCTAAAGGAGGTGCTCTCCCTCTCCCGAGAAAGAATAAAATCCCTCATACACGAAGGACTCATTACTGTAAATAACGAAAAGAAAAAGCCAAGCTACTCTCTCCTTTCAGGAGATAGAGTGTATTATTATATCCCTCTACCTAAAAAAATGGAAATTAAGGCAGAAGAAGGGGATATAGAAATATTGTATGAAGATAAATATTTGGCCATAATAAATAAACCACCTGGTCTTTCTGTTCATCCCTCCCCCGGAATATATGAACATACCTTGGTAAATATACTACTTTCCAAGTTCAAAGACCTAAGCGGCATAGGAGGTGTAGAACGGCCAGGTATAGTACATAGATTAGATAAAGACACCTCTGGAATTATGATTATAGCAAAGGAAGAAAGGGCTCATCTTATACTCTCAGATGCATTTAAAAATAGAAAAATAGCAAAAACTTACCTTGCCATTACATATGGGGCAATAGCTGAAGATAAAGGTAAAATAGATGCCCCTATAGGGAGAGACCCTGTTCATAGAAAAAAGATGAAAGTTACACTTAACAATGCTAGAGAGGCAATTACACATTTTGAGGTATTAAAAAGATTTAAGAGTTTTACATATATAAAAGCCTCTCCCAAGACAGGGCGGACACACCAGATAAGGGTACACCTTGCATACATAGGACATCCTCTGGTAGGTGATGCAACCTACAGCAAAAAGAAGATAGATATTCCTATAAAAAGGCATGCACTTCATGCATATTCTATAAGATTTGAACACCCTATATTGGGTAAAACTATGGAATTTTCAGTAGAGCCTCCCAAAGATTTTCAATCACTTCTTTCATGGTTAGAAGAGGAGTTTTCTTTAAATTCATAAGGGTTTACATATATAGTCTTTTCTTCCCTAAAATTTACAAACCCTGGCCCACCCCCCTTTATAGGTTTTACATATTTTCTCAATGTATAATCTACACCCACATTAGTATCCTCCCTTCCTTTACTAAAATATGCAGCTATAGATGCAGCATACTTTATAGTACTAAAGGGGACATCTTTTTTACCACTTCTCTTTATTATAACATGTGATCCAGGGATATCTCGCACATGAAGCCAATAGTCATTTGGAGAGGCAAGCTTTAGGACCATTTCATTATCTTTTGCAGATCGACCAACAAGTATCAAAAACCCATCTGGAGATACAAACCTTTTTATTTTAAGTCTCTCTCCCCTGTATGTAATTGGTGTTTTTTCTTTTTTCAATATTCCAATATCCTCTAATCTCTCTTTAACCCATGAGAGGTCATCTGATCCTTCTATATCTA
This sequence comes from uncultured Atribacterota bacterium, assembly GCA_964462295.1. GTDB lineage: Bacteria > Atribacterota > JALVIU01 > JALVIU01 > JALVIU01 > JALVIU01. The sequence goes on along the minus strand of CAYWXH010000011.1, from coordinate 22,092 downwards.
TTTTTAACTCCTTTAGCATCTCAAGTTCCCTGATAAGATGGTTATGGAGATCTCTTAATTTTTCTTTTCCTTTTTTATATTTTGTATATTTTTTGAAATATCTTTCTACATTTTCATGTGGTGAAAGTTCAGGGTCTAATTCTATATACTCCTTTTCAGGAGGATACTTATAATAATTTATAACTTCTATCTTATCCATCCCCCTCTTTATCTTTGAAAGGTTTACCTTAAGAAGCTCTCCCTTTTGCATAAACATATCTGCACCCTCTGCAAGTTTAATCTCCTTCTCTATCTGGTCTATCTTTTTTAAAAGAGCCTCAATCTTTTCATTTACAAGTCTTAAATATCTATTTTTTAAAATAATAAGCTCTTTGGTCTTATACTTATGTTCATAAACCAAAGAGATTGTAGAAGAAAGTGTCGGATATTCTACTGCCCTATCAAAGGGGAAGAGGGTGATTTTCAAAGGCTTTCCATCATTACCATATAGTACATACGGGGTATATACAAATGCCTTCCAATCTTTATATGTATCTATTAGAAAATGGACAATTCTATCTATATCTTTTTTCCCAAGAGGGGTTTCAATAGAGGGATCATAACCAAGATAGGAAAGGATATCAGCTCCTGTATCTTTTCCTATCCCTTTTAGGTTTTTCATTAGAATATCAAGCACCCTCACCCCTTTTCCAAAAAGGAGTGACTCAAAATCTACATCTTGAGGAAAATATTTTGGCATAAATTTTGGAAAACTGTAGACAAACCCTCCTCTTATTATCCTCTTTGCACTATCTAAGGCAAATCCCATGGGTTTTAGGGCAGTTATAATCTTATTATCCTCTTCTGTAAGTATAAGATTGGAAAATCTCCCTGTAAATTCCATATACAAAAATCTTACTTTATCCTTTTTCTCAAGCCTCCACCTATACACCCTATTCCAATCATCTTGATAAATCTCAACAACTTTATAGCCAAAAAGTAATCCTTCCCACATAGTATCAGGTGCCAATTCTGGCGCATCTAAAGTAGCTTTTTTAAGATAGATACTGGGCTGTTCTGAAAAGTTTAAAAAAATCCCCTCCCCTACTCCATCAAAGAAAAATAAAAGGGTAAGTTTATCTGCTTTTAAAATTTTCTGTATTTTAGTATTTAAAATCTTCTTAGAAAGTTCATCTCTTAAAAGGTAAAGTACTACTCCCTCCATCTTTTTCTCCTTTTCTCTTCATCAATAATTTTTACATATTCCCGCACTACAGAAGGGGGACTGCCTGATATAAGAAACTTCAAAGAAAAATAAAAGATAATCAAATCTTCAACATAGCCTAATATAGGAACAAGATAATCTGGTAAGAGGTCAAGGGGTGATATTACATAGGCAATTGCCCCATATACAATAGCCTTTAGATACCAAGGTACCCTCCTATCACCCATGAGGTAATAGGCAAGCCGTATAAAATCAGGCAGATGAAGGATAAAAAGAAAAAGCCTCATGTGTTATTTAGGAGGTGGTGGAAGGGCCTGGGAGGGCGTATGTTTCTTAATCTTATTCTTTTTTGCACCCTCTCTTATAATACGCAAAATGGCATTTCTAAGACTTATATAATCTCTATATCTATAGGCACCCTTTAGGAAATCTGAAAGCTTATCAGGGGAAATTCCCAGTTTGATAGCCAACAAAATGACATCTGTTACCTCTTTTACTCCACCTTCAGAAACATTTCTTTTAAAGAAGAATTCCCCCAATTTCAATATGGCATCATCATCTATCCCCACTGCAGGTAAGACTGATATATCATCAAGTATTTTTCCAACTGTATCAAAAGATACACTCTTTTTAAAGGAATAATTTATAAGTTTTGTAACAACATCTTCACTTAGACCATTTTCTAAATTTTGTACGATTATAAAGGTAAGCTCCTCTTTATCGTTAGGGCTGATCTTTCCATTCAAAGAGTCTATTATGAGCTTTGAGGTTCTAAGATAATCTAGCCTTTTCTTAAGTACCTCTACAATAAGATCCTCCCTTACTCTCTTAAGTAGGCCTTCTTTTGCTTTGTTTAAAAGCAAATCTGGATAAAGATGAAGCTTGGCAGCTTGATTTATAAGAGATACTATATCTTTAAGGGCCAGAGGAGAAATCTTCCTCTTTTTTGCAAGACTTATAAGTGATTCTATATCATAGGTATCTACACCTAAATCTATTGCCTCTTTTATCTCCTTTGAAATTATGGAACGTTCTATCTCACTTATATATGGATAATCAGAGAGGATAGTTTTTATATTATCCTCTGCGAGGGCGTATGAGGAAAACAGTATAAAGACAGATAAAAGGATAATTAGAAATAATATCTGTTTTTTCATTTAGTTAGCCTCTTTCTCACCTCGATCACAGAATTTATGCTTCCAAATCCATCTTTTGAGACCTCTCTTGCCCTTGGGTCAGGTATCCACTTTTTCCCATCAATTACGAATACATATTGATACTTTCCTGGCCTTAAGGTAATCTCTCCTACCCATATACCATCACCGTCGGGGTCTGAGAGTAAGTCTTTTCCTACCTGCCAATCATTAAAATCGCCAACAATACTTACAGATTTGGCCTCTGCATTTTGAAGATTTAGCATAAACTGTACCTTCACCATATCTTTTAGATTCTCTTTACCAATATTAAACAACGGAAATTTAATAAATGCAAAAACCAAAAGAATTATCAAAGAAAAAGCCCCAATAAGTGCGGGCTTGGGAAACCATGAAAAGACCTTCCTCTTCTTAGGAAGATTTGAAATTACCCTTTGAGTAAAACCTTCTCTTGGTTGTAGATACTCTTCATTGGATAATATATTATGAAGTCTTAAGATATCCTCATAGTATCTATTGCAACTTATACATGTTTTTAGATGCTCTTCAAGCTCTTCTTTTTCCTTTTGAGTAATCTCTCCATCAATATAAAAATCTATTATCTCTCTTGCTCTCTTACATTCCATCTCACTCACCTCTATAAAACTATACGAAAATTTTACTAATAAGTTTCAAGATCTTGCTTAAGTGCCTCTCTTATCATTCTTCGTGCCCTGTGAATTCTTACCTTTACAGTTCCCACGGGAAGCTTTAGGATAGAAGATATATCTTCATAGCTTAGACCCTTGGTATATCTTAGCGCTAAAGGCTCTCTATAATCAGGAGGGAGCTTTTGTATAGCCATTTCCAATCTATCTCTTAGCTCATTTTCCTCTACAATCCTCTCTGGAAGATTATAATCATCTGGAATTAAAGAGGCAATATCTTTTCCATCTTGTTCTTTGAGGGGCTCATCAAGGGAAATATTTCCCTTTGCATTTTTTCTTTTTCGAAGTTCATCCCTACATATATTCATGGTGATCTGATAGAGCCAATTGGAAAACTTGTGGTTACTGTTGTACTTTTTGAGGGAGTTAAAAAGACGCAAAAATACCTCTTGAGATGCATCCTCTGCATCTGCATGGTTTCCAAGCATCCTAAAAGAGATAGTGAATACCATATTTTTATATTTATCTATGAGGGCCTCAAATGCCCTTATATCACCCTCTAAAGTTCTTTTTACAAGATAGGCATCTTCAAACATATTAAGAAGAAAGTTCCTCTAATCTCTCTTTTGCATGTTCAGAAATCAGTGATCCATCACTAAATGTAGCATCTGGAAACTCTTTTATTACTTTCTCATAGTAGCCCTTTGCCTTATCCACCTCACCTAACTCTCTATAGGCCTCACCAAGGTAAAAATAAACACTTGCAAGGATAGGAGAGCCATCTGGCCAAGTACCCAAGGCATATTCATCAGGGATCTTTTCCCAAAAAGATATGGCTTTTTCATAATCTCCTTCAGAATAATACACATAACCTATAAAATAGGTAGCATCATCTGCGTATTCACTATCTGGAAACTCTTCTATAAATTTTTGAAAACTCTCTATAGCATCATCTGTATCCCCTCTATCCATATAGGTCTTAGAAAGAGAATATAGGGCCTTTTCTGTATAGGTACTATCTGGATATTCATCCACTAATTTTTTATAATAATATATGGCCTTTTCATAATTTCCTAAGGCATAATAGGTATCTCCCAACTTAAAGAGTGCATCATCTATAAATTCACTATCTGGATAATCAAGTACCAGGTCTTCAAAATTGTAAATAGCATCATTTAAAAGTCCTACTTCGTAATATGACATACCAAGATAATAAAGGGTTTTATCTATAAATTCACTATCTGGATAGTCATCTTTTAATTCTGAGAAATAAAATATTGCACCTATATAATCTTCCTCATTGTAAAGTTCTAACCCTTTATTAAAGAGATACTGATCTCTTACCGGTGTAAGCACTATTTTATTCTCTCCAGATAGATCAAGGGTTTCATCTTTTTTTATCTCTATATCTTTCGAAAAGGTTTCAAAACCTTTTTTCTCCACGATTAATGTATATTTTCCTACACCCACCTTTAAGATTTCAAAATACCCTGTATCATCAGTGGAAGTTGTATATGATGTGCCTTTAAGGGAAATTATAGCATCACCCAAAGGTTCTTCCTCATCTGAATCTATGGGTGACCAATAGACATAACCCTTTAGTGTACCAAATTCTGTAGGGGCAGGAGGGGTAGTATCACCTATACAACCTGAAATAAATACTAAAAATAAAATAAGAAAAATAGATATTGCCCAAAACTTCTTCATTTTACCTTTCTTATCATCTCCTTTGCCAATTTATAAAATCTATTCCCTTTCTTTCCCATATCCAGTATCTTTTGAAAATAGGCCTTAGCCATCTCCTTATCCCCCTGTTTCATATAACAGTATCCCTTATGATATATTATCCATAGATCATGAGGTAAAAATTCCTCTGCCTTATCAAGATACCCAATTGCATCATCATAATTTTTCTTTTGAATATAGCAAAAGGCAATGTGTTCTAAGACTGTTACATTTTTTGGAAATAGTTCATATGCCTCAAGGAATTCAGCTATTGCCTTATCATATTCATTAATTCCAGGAACAAAACTCCTAAGTTCATATATATAACCAAGATAGTAGTGGGCCTTAAAATCCTTTGGATTTTCTTTAATTTTTTCATTACACAATTCTATAAGTTTTGAAGAAATATTATAAGCACTTTTGTATTTTTTGAGATTTATATACGAAAGCCCTAAATAAAAGTATGCATCACATAGATTTTCCTCTTTCTCTATAGCCTCTTTAAAAAGGGGTATAGCCTTTTTGTATACACCCTTCCAAAAATAATCCATTGCCCTTTTATAATATGATTCATCAGAAAAAGAAAGGGTAGAAAACATAAATATAAAAAGTATAAGAAAAATAAAAATTAATTTTCTCTGCACTTTCATATTTATCTCCCTTGATGTTATAATATTAATATCCGATAAATAAATATACGAATTTTTTTGGGTTTTGTTACCCTTAAATTATAACATGTATATCAAAGAAATAAAAGGAGGTAATATAAAAAATGAAACAGAGAGGTTTCACCCTTATCGAACTTTTAGTAGTAATAGCTATAATCGGGGTATTAGCCGCAATTATCGCACCAAATGCCTTTAAGGCAATCGAAAAGGCAAAAATAACAAGACTCATAGCAGATATAAAAAATATAAAAACAGCAGGTTATATATATTACAGCGATACAGGGGATTGGCCATTGGCAGGAGTTGACTCGTATGATCCAGGTACAGGGGATGAAAATGGATTTTTGTATTTTTTAGAAGATGATGGATCTGGAAAGTGGGATGGTCCATATCTTGAAAAATATCCAGGGAAAAATCCGTGGGGTGGTACATACAGGTATTGGAAGAGTAACATCACAGGAACAGTAAGGGGACCAAATGATGATACTATAAGTGTAAATGGTACAAAATGTGCAGCACTTACAATAAATAGATTTCCCAATAGCTCAACAAGAGATAGGGTAGATGAAGCTATTAGAAAGACTTTAGGCCTTTACTCATATGTAGGAGGAAATGGTGGTGGAACTGATGGGTACTATATAACTGTTCTTATATGGATGGAAAAGATGTAATGGAGAAAAAGATAGAGCATATCATAAAGGTCTTAAGAAAAGAATGTAAAAAATTTAAAGAACCTATAGTTACCACTATTTCCAAGAAAAAAGACCCCTTTAAGGTACTTATAAGTACTGTACTTAGCCTAAGGACAAAAGATGAGGTTACACATAAGGCGGGAGAGAGGCTCTTTAAAAGAGCCTCAACCCCTTATGAAATAGTAAAACTTTCCCCTGAAGAGATAGAAAAACTCATATATCCTGTAGGTTTTTACAAGAGAAAGGCCAGAAATATTATAGATATATCGAAGATCCTTATAGAAAAGTATAATGGAGCTGTCCCTGATTCAATCGATGAGTTATTAAAACTACCCGGTGTGGGGAGAAAAACGGCAAATCTTGTCATAACATTGGGATATGGAAAATTGGGGATCTGTGTAGATACACATGTACATAGAATAAGTAACCGTTTAGGGATAGTAAAGACAAAGACCCCTGAAGAGACAGAATTTGCCCTACGAAAAATTTTGCCAAAGAAATACTGGATAGAATATAATGATCTTTTGGTTACATGGGGGCAAAATATCTGTACCCCCATATCACCAAAATGTAGTATATGTAAAATATTCCCCTATTGCGAAAAAGTAGGGGTAGGAAAACACAGATAGGCTATTCTCTCTCCTCCCGAGAATATGGTACCATAAGTGATGTAGGTGCCCCAATCTTTTTCTTTATTGTCTCCCCTGATGTAAATGAAAGTATTATAAGTGTTAAAAGATAGGGGAGCATCATTAAGAGATGGGCAGATATAGTAGTGCCCCCTGCCTGAATCCTTGGCTGTAAAGATGCCACCCCTCCAAACAGATATGATGCAAACATAGCCCTGATAGGGTCCCAAGAAGAAAAGATTACAAGCGCTATAGCAATCCAACCTCGTCCTGCTGTCATCCTATCTATCCACATAGAGGTATATGCCAAAGAGAGATATGCACCACCTAAGGATGTAAGCATACCACCCACTATGATATATACATATCTTGTCTTAAATACATTTATTCCCATAGAATCCGCTGTTTTAGGGGACTCTCCTACAGCCCTTAGATTCATGCCCCACTTTGTCTTAAATATAAAAAACCATGAAAAGAAAACAAGAATATAAGAAAGATAAACTAAGATATCGTGTTTAAAAAATATCTGTCCAATATATGGAATATCAGAAAGACCGGGAATATAGAGGGTAGCAAATTGAGGTGCTGTTTTTCCGATAAAGGCCTGTCCATAAAAACCTGATATACCCATTCCTAACATGGTAAGTGCAAGTCCTGATACTACCTGATTTACACGCATGGTAACGGTAAGAAAGGCAAACAAAAGCGCAAACAACCCACCTGCCACCATAGAAAGTATTACTGCAAGAAATAAGGATTGGGTAATATGTGCAATTACAAAACCAGAAAACGCCCCTATCAACATAAGTCCTTCGAGTCCAAGGTTCAAAACCCCTGAACGCTCTACAAATATTTCTCCCAAAGTAGCAAACAAGAGAGGGGTTCCCGCCCTTATTGCCGCAGTAAGTACAGATACCAACATATTTCTACCTCACCCTCTTTATCTTGTATTTAATATAAACCTCTCCCAATAGAACAAATATAAAAAGCATTCCTTGAAATATATAAGTAATAGATATAGGAAGCTTCATAAGAATCTGGAGAATCTCACATCCTACAAACAGTCCTCCCATAAGAAAAGCCACAATTACAACTCCAAATGGGTTTAATCTTGAAAGCCATGCAACAATTATGGCAGTATATCCATAACCTGGTGAAAAATTCGGTTGTAACCTATACTGAATACCAACCATCTGTATAGCACCTGCAAGTCCTGCAAACATACCACTTATAATCATTATTATAAGAATATTTTTCTTTACATCCATTCCTGCATACCTTGCTGCATCTTTATTGTCTCCGATTACCTTTATCTCATAACCAAATATAGTTTTTTCAAATATATACCACACCAAAAATGCAAGTAATATAGGGATAATTACCCCCCAATGCACCTTACCCCAGATTATAGGTAGTTTTGCATTTTCCGTAAAGGTAGCTGTCATGGGAAAACTATACCCATGCGGATCCTTCCAGGGACCATATACAAGGTAATCCATAAAGAGTATTCCTATATAGTTAAGCATAAGGGTTGCCACAATCTCATCTGCCCCAAGATATGCCTTCAAAAGGCCTGGAATAGCACCCCAAAGTCCACCTGCTATAGCACCTATAATAAATATAATAGGTATTAAAAGATAAATATTCAAATGGGGAAACCAAAAGAGTGCAACAAGTGTTGCCCCTATGGCACCAAGGTGATATTGTCCCTCTCCACCTATGTTCCAAATCTTCATCTTAAATGCTACCAAAAGCCCAAGCCCTATTATGGAAAGGGGGACAAATTTTACAAGGGTCCCCTGTAAGCCAATAGGATTAAAAAAGGCCCAATTAAACATCGTTTTATATGTCTGAATGGGATTTTTCCCCTGTGCAAACAAGAGAATGGAAAGTGCTACAAAAGAAAGTATCACAGATACGATCATTACACCTATCTCAAAAAGGGGTGTAGTCTTTTCTCTAGGCTCAAATCTCAATTTACCATACTCCTTTCTTCTCTTATCCCTGCCATTAAAAGCCCTATCTTTTCAAGGTTTTCTTCCTTTGGTAAGGCATCTCCTACAATTTCTCCTTCATAAATCACCACTACTCTATCTGAAAGTGTAAAGATCTCTTCCAGATCTCCTGCTATAAGGAGAATCGCTGCTCCTTGATAAGAAGCCTCAAGTAATTTCTTATAAACGAACTCTGTTGCACCTATATCCAATCCCCGGGTAGGATGAAATGCTAATATAAATTTTATATCTCCATCAAGCTCTCTGGCAAGTATTAGCTTTTGCATATTTCCACCAGAGAGCAACTTTACAGGGGTTTGGATAGATGGGGTCATCACATCATACTGTTTTACCAATCTTTTTGCATAGTTCTCTATTTCTTTATGATTCAAAATATTACCTTTACTAAATGGAGGTTTCCTATATTTTTTTAAAATAATATTATCTTTTACGGAAAGATGTGGTGAGACACCATACTTATGTCTGTCTTCTGGTATAAAGCTTTCTCCCATCTCTATAAGAAAACGAGTCCCCTTATTGGTTACATCTTTCTCATCTATATAGATTTTCCCTCCTATTACCTTTCTTAATCCTGATAATACCTCTGCCAACTCTTTTTGTCCATTTCCTGCAACCCCTGCAATGCCTAAAATCTCACCAGCCTTTACAGATAGAGAGATACCTCGTAAGGCCTTAAGACCTTTGTCATTCAGTGCCTCTATGTCTTTTACTTTTAAAACCGTTTTCCCTATTTTCTTTTCTTTCTTCTCCATTTTTAGGATAACTTCTCTTCCTACCATCATTTTTGCAAGTTCTTTGGGAGAAGTATCCTCTTTATTTACCGTACCTACAACTTCTCCTCTTTTAAGAACAGTAATTCTATCAGAAATATTCATAACTTCATTTAATTTATGAGATATGAAGACAATGGATTTTCCATGTTTTTTTAGCTCTCTCAGTGTAGAAAACAACTCATCTGCCTCCTGAGGGGTCAAAACAGCAGTTGGCTCATCAAGGATGAGCACATCTACATTTCTATAGAGAAGCTTCAGTATCTCTACCCTTTGCATCTCTCCTACAGAAAGCTGCCATACCTTTGCAAAGGGGTCCACCTTTAACCCAAACTGCTCTGATAGGCGCCTTAAATCCTCTGATGCCTTATTCAGATTAGGAACAGATTCTATATCTCTACCCAATAAGATATTTTCGACTACGGTAAAAGAGGGTACAAGGGTAAAATGCTGATGCACCATCCCTATACCCAAATTTATAGCATCAATGGGTGCAGATATTCTTACTTTTTTTCCTTTCACATAGATCTCTCCCTCATCTGGCGTATAAAACCCATAAAGGATATTCATAAGGGTTGTCTTTCCTGCACCATTTTCACCAAGAAGTGTATGTATCTCTCCTTCTTCTAAAAAAAAGCTTACATTTTTATTGGCAACTACACTGCCAAATCTCTTTGTAATTCCTCTAAGTTCTACAATATTCATCCTCTACTCCAAAAAAGAGGGGGAATATCCCCCCTCTTAATTTTTTTCTTTATCTTATTTGGATGGAATTGAACCAACTACTCCTTCTACAAAGAAATTCATCTTAAGCATGTCACTATCTGATAGTTTTTCTCCTTCTTTTACTACAACATTTCCCTTTTGATCCTTTATAGGACCCTGGAATACAAAAAATTCACCATTTTCGATCTGTTTCTGGTAGTAAAGCACCTTTACCTTTACATCATCTGGGACCATAGGACCAAATGGGGCAAGACCTACTGCACCTTTATCCATACCCCACCATATATCTTCACTCTTCCATGTCCCATCTAAAACCTTTTTCACAATATATTCATATATTACACCCCAATTCCAAACAGGGGCTGTAAGATGCGCCTTTGGTGCAAATTTAGACATATCGCTATTGTAACCTATAGAATATGCCCCTTTCTCCTCTGCTGCCTGTTGTGGTGCGGGGGAATCCTGATGTTGTGCAATTACATCACATCCTGCCTCTAAAAGGCTAAGTGCTGCCTCCTTTTCCGTGGCAGGATCATACCAGGTATTTGTCCATACAACAGTTACCTTTGCGTTTGGATTTACCTTTCTCACACCAAGGGTAAAGGCATTTATTCCCCTTATTACCTCTGGGATAGGGTGTGCAGCCACATAGCCGATCTTATTACTCTTTGTCATAAGACCTGCAACAACACCAGAGAGGAATCTTGGTTCATACATTCTACCAAAATATATACCTACATTCTTTGCCATCTTATAGCCAGAGCAGTGTTCAAATATAATTTTCGGATATCTTTTTGCAAGTTCCTGTACCGGGTCCATATATCCATAGCTTGTTGCAAATATTACCTTACAACCTGTTGCAATGAAATTTTCCATAGCAGTTATCGATTCTGCACCTTCTGGGACAGATTCAAGATATACTGTCTCTACACCTTTTACCTTTTTCTCAAGATACTTCCTTCCCTGATCGTGCGCATAGGTCCAGCCTGCATCACCTACAGGACCTACATAGATAAATCCCACTTTAAGCTTTGAAGCAAAGGAAGTGCCAGAAAATAAAGCAACCAAAAAAAGCATAAAAACCAATAAAGATAATACCTTCTTCATAAAATCACCCTCCTTTTTATGTAATTACCTCTCCCCTTTTCCCCTAAAAATTTCCCTTCTTTTATCATAAGTCTACCTCTTGAAAAGACCATATCGGGGAACCCGGAGAGAATAAGTCCTTCGTAAGGGCTATAATCAGAGCTCATATGAAGCCCTTTATAGTCTATTTTTACTTTCTTTTCTGGGTCTATGATAATAATATCAGCATCACTTCCCGGATATAATGTACCTTTTTTGGGATAGAATCCAAAGATTTTCGAAGGATTCAAAGAGAGAAGACGCGAAAGTAAAGGATAAGAAATATTATATTTATTTGAAAATGTAAACATTATAGGGAAAAGTGTTTCTACCCCTGGGAGACCATAAGGTATGTCCCATATAGTATCTCCCATGTCTTTATCAGCCTTTGTAAAGGGACAATGATCTGTTGCAACAACAGATAGAGATTCTAAAGAAAGGAGTCTCCAAAGGATTTCACTATCTCTTTTAGTCCTAAGGGGAGGACATACTGATACATACCTTGAGGCATGTGTATCATCAAGGACTAGATAGTGAGGTGTAGTCTCACCATATACTTTCTGTCCCCTTTTTCTTGCACTATCCACAAGCATGGCCCCTTTTGCAGTAGATATATGGACTATGTAAAGATTTACGCCAACAGCATCTGCAATGGTCAATACCTCACCTATTGCCTCCTCTTCAGAGATATGAGGTCTAGATAAGGGATAATACTTGGGGTTCACCATTCCCTCTTTCTTTAGTCTTTCGCTAAAAAATGCTATAAGTTCATCATTTTCTGCATGTACTGTTGCAAGGGCATTATGTTTTGCTATCTCAGAGAAGGCAGAGTATAACATACCGTTATCTGTTCTCCTTCCCGAATCTCCATATGCCATGAAAAATTTAAAACTCGTTACACCTTCATCTATTACCTCTTCTATTTCTTTTTTTCTATCATCCCTCCAACCTGTAACAGTAGAGTGAAAAGAATAATCTATGACAGCATCTTTTGCCTCAGATATTCTCTCTTTGAGAAGTTCCAAAAGGGTTCTATGGGGGTCAACATTTACAAAATCTATAAAAGTGGTAACTCCCCCGTATAAAGCAGCAATACTTCCTTTATAGAAGGTATCTCGAGAGATGACTTTTCCTAAAGGGAGTTGAAAATGGGTATGTGCATCAACTACACCAGGAAAGACATACCTTCCCTTCAAATCATACTCTTCCAAAGATGCACCAAATATCTTTCCCAATGCAACAATTCTTTCTTCCTTTATCCCTATATCAGCAGATATTACCTCATTCGGTAATACCACTTCAGCATTTCTTAGAATAATATCATAATTTGCCATAGGCTTCCTTTAATAACAGTATGAGATTTCCGGCAACCTCTCTTCGATAATCCCCTGTCGCCCTTATATCACTAATGGGGGATACCCTTTCAAAAATCATCTTTTGTGCCTCATTGAGAACTCTATCTTCTATCTTTTTACCTATCAAATAGGCCTCTACATCCATCATCCGTAAAACTCTAGGTGCTACTGCCCCATATGCAATTTTTATATCTTTTATAATACCATCTTCTATTTTAAAAATCAAGCCCATAGATACAATGGAAATAGTCATAGCAACCCTTTTACCTACCTTTTTAAATAGGTGTCCATAATCATTATAAATGGTAGGAATGGTAATTTTTGAAAGTATCTCACCCTTCTCAAGGGATGTTTTTCCAGGGCCTTTTATAAATTCTTTTATAGGAATAGTTCTCTCTCCATTTCTACTCAAAATAGTAAGTTCTGCATCATAGACATATAGTGGCAAAATTGCATCACCTGCAGGTGATGCGTTACATATATTACCCCCTATTGTGCCCATATTTCTTATCTGGGGAGATCCTATGGTAGAGATGGCATCATGTAAAAGTTGAGGTATTTCATGTCTTAGTAGCTCTGAATGAGTAAGTGTTGCCCCTATAATAATTTTATCATTTTGACTTTCGAAAATTTTAAGTTCAGGAATCCCTGTTATATCTACCATTATCTTGGGTTTCTCCACCTTTGCCCTTACTCTTACCATAAGGTCTGTCCCACCTGCTACAACTCTTACATCATCTTGGTCCAGTATATCCCAAAGTTCTAAAAGATTCTTGGGTCTTTCTACCTTTATACTCATCTCTCTACCTCTCTTAACTTTTTACTGGCATAAATTGCGGCATCTACAATCTTTTCATATCCAGTACATCTACAAAGATTTCCCTCTATAGCCCTTCGCACCTCATCCCTTGTAGGGTCTTTGTGCTCGGTGAGAAACGGAACAAGTGCCATCACCATCCCAGGGGTACAGAATCCACACTGAACCGCCCCCTTCTCTATAAAAGCCTCCTGTATCGGGTGAAGTCTTCCACCTTTTGATATCCCTTCTATAGTAGTGACTTCTCTACCATCTACCTTAACTGCAAGGGTAAGACATGAGGCAACAGGTTTTCCATCTAAAAGTACGGTACATGCCCCACATTCTCCCTGTCCACATCCCTCTTTCGTACCTGTAAGGCCAAGATCCTCTCTTATAAGGTCTATAAGCCTCTCATCATCCTCAATATCACACTCTCTCAATTCTCCATTTATGGTAAAACGAATCCTTTTCACTTTTTTGCCTCCTAATCTTCCTTATACACCCCTATAATCTCTTTTATATCCCCTACTCCAATAGATTCGAGCACCTTTGGAAGATCATCTATTATCTCTTTATACCTTTTTGGTCCATACATAATAGCCGCAGATAGCATCTGGACCGCACTGGCCCCTGCCATCATAAACTCTATTACATCCTCTGCACTTTCTATGCCTCCTACCCCCATGACAGGGATCGTTACTGCCTTTGAAACCTCATGAACTATTCTCAGGGCAAAGTGCTTGATAGCAGGCCCTGAGATCCACCCATATCCGGCGCCAAGTCTTGACTTTCTTTTTCTTATATCAATAGATAAGGCAGGCCCCAAAGAGTTAATAGCAACAAGGCCATCTGCCCCTCCATCCTCTGCCGCACGGGCAAAGTCAGCAATATTTGGGGCATGTGGGCTTAGCTTTATAAGTACAGGTAATTTAGTAGATTCTCTGCCTGCCTTTGCTGCATCATATACCGGTTTTGGGTCAAACCCTGTATAATGGGTAGAAATCTCAAACATATCGGCAAAGGGTTCAAGTTTTGGAATAAGTTCTTTTATCTGTTCAGGTTTGTATCCTAAGCTTATGATTATAGGAATTTCCATATCTTTCTTTATCTCGGGAAGGTATTCATTTATCCACTTTTCAGGTGGGTCCTCTGACCAAAGTTCGCAATTTAGAAGGCCCACATCTGTTTTTGCAATTACAGGTCTCTTTACAGAGGCAGCAGTTGTTGAGATTGTTTTAAGCACCATAGCCCCAACACCCATTTCTTGAATCTTACGGGCCCATTTTGGATTTTGTGTCATAGGACCTGCTGCAGGAAGAACTGGATTTCTAAACTTTATACCTAAGAATTCGACCTCTAACATTTCTATCCTCCTATTCTTTTCCATAACAGAAAGGATTTCCTCTCTGCCTCTTTATATATTTTCTCCTCATCAATACCTAAAATCCTTCCACCATCTACCCTCATCCTACCAGCAACAAATACCTTATCTACTGAGACTCTATCTCCTAGACCAAATATGATGTGTCCCAATATATTGTGTTTGGTAAGAGGTGTAGGGGGAGTATAATTAAAGACTACAAAATCTGCCTTATACCCTGGGGATATCTTTCCAAATTTGCCAGGGAAAAATTTCTCCAAAAGGGTATAATTATTTTCTAAAAATATCTTATATATATGCGAAAAATCCATAGCATTAAAGTCACTATTTTCATGTTTTTGTAAAAGCATCATTACCCTTAAATCATTTAAGATATTAAAACCAAAACCATCATTTCCCAAAACTACCTTTATATCTTTTATCAAACTATCTATATGTTGTACACCTACCCCATTATTCATATTTGACTGTGGGGCATGTGCAAAAAAAGGCTGTTTCTCTTTTATAATCTCTATCTCTTTCTCTGTAAGTCTTATACCATGTACTATAATGGATTTTTCCCTTAAAATATCATAATCTAATAATCTTTCAATAACCCTTTTCCCATAATACCTTATTGCATCTTCTTGATCCTCTGGACCTTCTGCTACATGTATATGAAATCCTATATTATCTGGTGTATTATCTCTTACATTCTTTAAGGTTTCATCTTTTAATGTAAAAGATGCATGAAGCCCTATATGTGAAGAAAGTAAAGGATTATTCAGATCCATTGCATATTTTAAAAATTCAAATGATTCTTCTTGGGCTTCATAGGAATCCTTATCCCCCCATCTATCAGAGATCTCATAACAGAGATCTACTCTAATTCCCAAGACATCCACCAAGGCATCTTTTAAGGTATTGAGACTCCCTTTTATATATCCATAGCTTGCATGATGATCTATAAGTGTAGTTACGCCACTTTTTAAAGATTCCATACCACCAATCAATGCACTATAGTAGATACTATCCCTATCTAAATTCCTATCTAGCTTCCACCAAAGGTCATCCAAAATTTCATAAAAATTTCTTGGGTGAATATTAAGGGGTATACCACGTGCAAAAGTACTATATATATGTGTATGTGCATTTACAAAACCAGGAGTAATAAGTTCTCCCTTTACATCTATAACCTCTTCATCTTGTGCTTGTGGAGGTAAACCTTCTCCTACATCTATAACCTCATCATCTTTTACCTTTATCCATCCACTTTCTATAAAACCTTTATCATCATTTGTAAAAATCATTGCATCTTTTATAATCATAGCTTTTCCCTCAATGCCTCCAAAATTTTTAAAGGGGTAAAGGGTGTACTCTTTAACCTTATGCCACATGCTGAAAATATAGCATTTCCAATAGCAGCAGGTGGTGCATCTACATTTATCTCACCTGCCCCTTTCATGCCATATGGGTGTGTAGGTTCATAGGTCCCTACAAAAAGCGTTTCTATATCTGGAAGGTCCCTTGCACCAGGGATATTGTATGTAGTAAAGTTAGAATTTAAGGCTTTTCCATCCTTAAGTACCACTTCTTCTGTAAGTGCAGCCCCTATCCCTTGAGCTACACCTCCTTCTACTTGGCCCTCAAGCACCTTCCTATTTAATATCCTTCCCACATCGGTAGCAGAGGCATAGCCTATTATACTAAGCTCTCCTGTGAGGGTATCAACCTCTACAAGTGCAAGGTGTGTAGAAAAAGAATAAACTATATGTGGAAGTCCATATCCTATATCTCTTCTATCTTTTGATAGGGGCATATCTATATAAGATGTTACTACTTTCTCATTTTTGTCAAGGTTTTCCCATATTTCGGAAAGGGATATAGACCTTTTCTGAGAATAAACCTTATCCCCCACCAATGAAACATCTTCTTCTCCTAAAAGCTCTTTTGCCTTCTCTAGTATATTGTTTTTAAGGATTCTTATGGCTCCAATAAGTGCCTTTGTATAAATATATGTAGTTCTTGATGCAGAAGATGGGCCACTATCTAATGTTCTATCTGTATCAGGAAATGTATATTCAAATTGCTCAAGCGGTGCAGATAGCTCCTCTGCTGCAACCTGTACATAGGTACTAATATTCCCTTGCCCCATATCAGATATACCACCATATACCCTATATCTTCCATCTGATAGGAGTTCTATCTTTGCCTCTGCAAAATCAGGGATTCCAACACCCAAACCTCCTCCCTGATAGGAACATGCAAACCCTAAACCTCTTTTCTTGAAGGGATTGTCTGTTTTTAAAAGCTCACCCCTATTTTTCCATAAATTACTCTCTTTTATAAGTTTTAGGGACTCTCTTATCCCTGTACTATATATAAGGGTATTTCCCACCCCTGTTGTATCTCCCCTCTTTATAGCATTTTTATACCTTATCTCCCATGGATCTATCCCCAGTTTTTCAGCAAGACGATCCATTTGGGTTTCAAATGCAAATGTTACCTGAGGTACTCCAAATCCCCTCATGGCACCACCTATGATATTGTTTGTATATACCGCATATCCATCAACCATACCAGAAGGTACAAAGTAAGGTCCTATGTAGTGCTCAACCCCTAATGACATAACTTCTCCACCAAAGCTTGCATATGCACCTGTATCAAAATAAAGCTCTGCTTTTACAAAAGTAAGAGTTCCATCTTTTTTTGCACCTGTCTTATATCTTAGGATAGCCTTATGTCTATGGTAACTACCTTGAATAGATTCCTCCCTAGAAAGATACATTTTTACAGGCCTTTTAAGCTTTAATGCGGCAAGTGCAAGATACGGTTGGACGGTAAGCCCATCTTTTCTTCCAAATCCCCCCCCAAAAAATGGGGCAACTACCCTTATCTTCTCCTCTGGTATCCCCAAAGCCAGGGCAAGCTCTCCCCTATCCCTAAATGGTGTTTGAGTCCCTGCCCAGATAACAACCTTCCCATCTTCTATCTTTGCAAATCCTGCCTCTGTCTCCATAGGGGTATGGTCTATAAAGGGTACCTCATATTCTCCTTCTATGATAATATCTGATTTTTCCTCTCCTTCTTTTACATCGCCCTTCTCTATATGTGTATGTTGCAAAAGATTTCCTTTTTCATGTACCTTTGGAGCATCGGGTTTTAAGGCCTCAAGAGGGTCAAACACCGCTTTAAGCTCTTCATATTCTACCTGTACTTTTGATATAGCCTCATCTAAAACCCTTCTATTTTTTGCAGCTATAAGACATATGGGATCTCCTATATATCTTACCTTCTTCTCTACCAATATCTCCTGGTCTTTATGGACCACTCCATATCTATTTGTACCATCTATATCTTTTGCTGTAAATATCGCTTCTACACCATCTATCTTAAGTGCATCTTCTAAGTCTATCTTTTTCACAATTCCATGGGGAATTTTAGACCTTACAAGGCCTAAAATAAGTGTGCCAGGTTCATAATAGTCAGATGGATATTTATGTTTTCCCGTAACCTTGATCTCTGCATCTACTCTGGGTATTGATTTTCCTATGAAGTTCATCTTTTTACCTCCTTTAAGGCAAAAAGTACCTTCTCAGGGGTAAAGGGTGTCTCAAAAAGTCTTATTCCCGCTGCATTATAAAGTGCATTTGCTATAGCTGGTATAGGGCCATCTATACAGACTTCTGCAATACTCTTTGCCCCAAATGGTCCTGTAGGCTCATATGTATCTATAAAAATAACCTCTGTAGGAGGCATGTCACTTGTGCTTAATATCTTGTATGACATAAGGGATGGATTTATCGTCCTCCCTTTTTTATCAAATTTCATTTCCTCCATTATCGCATATCCTATACCATTTGCAATGGCACCCAACACCTGACCTTTTGCAAGTTTTGGATTTATAATTGTTCCTGCATCTACTGCTACCACATATTTTAAGATATCTATAAGCCCTGTGACCTTATTTACCTTAAGTTCTACAAAGTGTGCCGCAAATGGGGGTGGTGAGACCTCTCCCACATAGGATGCATTTGCCTCAATCTGGAATTGGTCATTATTATATGTAATCCTTACTCCTATATCCCGTAGGGTTATACTCTTTCCCGTTATTTTAGAAACCAAAGCCCTATTCTCTATCTTGAGGTTATCCTCTGGTTCACCAAGTATCTTACTTCCTATCTCTAAAAGTTGTGCTTTTATCTTTTTTGCCGCCTTCTTTGCTGCATTTCCTGATACATATGTAGTACTTGATGCATAGGCACCTGTGTCAAACGGTGTAATATCTGTATCTGATGAAAATACCTTAAAATCTTCTATAGGAAGATTAAGCTCTTCTGCCACAATCTTTGCAAGAAGGGTATCACTCCCTGTTCCTATATCAGTAGCACCTGCATATATAAAGAAAGTACCATCATCGTTCATCCTAATAGTGACAGATGCCATATCTATAAGGGGGATACCTGAACCTTGCATGGAAAGTGCCATACCTATCCCATACCCATCTCTCTCTTCTGTCCTTTTATCCCAACCTATAGCCTCTTTCCCTCTTTTTATGGCCTCTTCTAATCCACAACTTTCTATTATCTGCTCTGTACCTTCTCTCCCTTCACCTAATGCCTTAAATACAGGAGATGTTTCCCCTTCTCTTATATGATTCTTATCTCTTACGATAAGGGGATCCATGCCAATCTTTTCAGAAAAAATATCCACTGCAGTTTCAAGTGCAGAAAAACCCTGAAAGGCACCATAACCACGATATGCACCTGCCACTGGAAGGTTAGTGTATACTGCCTTTCCAGAAAATCTTACATATGATGCCTTATTGTAAAGAGGCAAGGTTTTACTACCCACATTATACAAAACAGTACCAGAGTGGGTACCATATGCCCCTGCATTGCTTAGAGCAATCATCTCTATTGCATTAATATTTCCCTTTTTATCTCCACCAAGTCTTACCTTTACCTTCATAGGGTGTCTTGTTCTGGAGGATACAAACTCTTCCTCTCGTGTAAATGTAATCCTTACAGGAACATTATTTCTTATAGTGAAAAATGCTGCTATATCTTCTAATACGAGTTCTTGTTTTGTACCAAACCCTCCACCTATACGGGGTTTTATAACCCTGATCTTATGCTGAGGAATACCTGTGAGAATAGAGACCATTCTCCTTATATGAAAAGGCACCTGGTTGCTTGAGACAATTACTAATCTCTCATATTCATCAAGGTATGTAAGTACTGTATGTGGCTCAAGGGGTACATGTTGCCCATAGTGTAGAGTCATCTCACTCTCTGCTATAACCTCTTGACTTTTCCAGATATCTCTATCACCAATCTCTACCTCCACACTTGCGGCAATATTATGAGAAGGATCATATGCCCCTTTTATCTCTTTTTCATCATGGATTATAACTTTACCCTCTAGGGCCTCCTCTGGATCAAATATAGATGGAAGAAGCCTATATTCTACCTTTATCTTTGAAAGGGCCTCTTCTGCTATATCTTCGGTTTCTGCAAGAACTGCAAGGACCCTATCTCCTGCATATCTTACCCTTTTATCAAAAATAAATGCATCATAGGGAGATGGTTCAGGGTAGCCCTGTCCTGCAGTAGTATGTGGAATTCTTGGCACATTTTTATATGAAAGTATATCTATAACCCCAGGAATCTTCTCTGCTACAGAGGTATCAATATCTATAATCTCTGCATGTGCATGGGGACTCCACATTATTTTTGCAACTTTTGCCCCCTTTATATCTATATCATCTACAAAAAGTGGTCTTCCCTTTACAAGGGCATCTCCATCAACCCTCTTTATAAATTTTCCTATCTTATTCATTCTTTTCCACCACCTTCTTTACTGCATTTATCTGTTGAACATATCCTGTACATCTACAAAGATTACCCTTCAGGGCCTCTCGAATCTCCTCTTCTGTGGGTCTTTTTACTCTATCCAAAAGTGCCTTTGTAGTAAGGACAAACCCAGAGGTACAAAATCCACACTGGACAGCTCCCTCTTCTAAAAAGGCCTCTTGAATAGGATGTAGCCCTTCTGCGGGGGTAATACCCTCTAATGTCTCTATATGTGCACCCTCTGCCTGAGGGACAAACATAAGACAAGACCTTATAGGTTTCCCATCAAGAAGGACTGTGCATGCCCCACAATCCCCTTCTCTACACCCTGCCTTTACGCTTTTATATCCCAATCTTCTTAAAAAGTCCAACAATTTTTCAGAAGGGGAGGTCTCTTCTTCTATCCATCTTCCATTTATATTTATCTTTACCTTCATGAAAGCACCTCACTTAAAAGGGATCTTAGTACTTCTTCTCTCCACCTCTTAGATACCCTAAAGTCATCACCTAAATTTGCCTCTTTTAGGGCTACATCTATTGAACGGGTCTTTTCTGTCTCCTTTAATCTTATAGGCCTTCCCGGTCTTGCACCTACCGAAATCCTCAAAAAATCATCACCCTTTACATATGCAAAATTCAAAAGTGCAAGATCAAAACTAGAAAGGGCAACCTTTTTAAAATCTCTTTTTTCTCCACAATTTTCTTTATCGATTATAACCTCTTTTAAAAGATAACCCTTCATATATTCTCTCTTATCATCTAAAAAATTATCAAGGGGCAAAAGTCTCTCCTCATCTTTAGATAAAAGATGAACCCTGGCATCAAGTACCAAAAATAGAGGTGTTACATCAGACCATGGAAAAGATGTAAACACA
The DNA here is from genome assembly GCA_964462295.1 of uncultured Atribacterota bacterium. Taxonomy (GTDB): domain Bacteria; phylum Atribacterota; class JALVIU01; order JALVIU01; family JALVIU01; genus JALVIU01. The sequence goes on along the minus strand of CAYWXH010000011.1, from coordinate 493 downwards.
GAACCTCCTACGGTTGCCATTTCTCTTATACCCCATGCCCCAAACTGAAGCAAGGCCTTGTAAATAAAGGGAAATTTGTCCCTTATAATATCATTTCTTAATACATCTTCAATAGTAGTGGTGGCTCCTATATAGATATGTTTATCATCCTCTTTTACATAAGAAAGAGGGAGTTTCATTATATTTACAAATTTCTTGGCCTTTAGGCTTTTTAATTTGCCTAATGTAGTAGAACCTGCAAGAATACGGGCACCTTCTGAGGCAATAAGTGTAAGTGCCTCTTTTATCTTTGTAGGGCTATAAAACTCCTCAACTTGGATTGACATCTATAACCTCCTGATGGATACTTTTAGGTATTTTATCATAAAAAGAGGAAAAAATCTATCTATCAAATTAATAAATTCTCATTATGTAGGATAATTTCCCTTCATTTTTTATTGCAAGGCCCTACCAGGGGCCGTGGCCATTTCTCTTTTGGGGGTTTCCCAATGCA
>CAYWXH010000010.1:0-39753 GCA_964462295.1 uncultured Atribacterota bacterium | reverse complement strand
ATCTATAACGGGCTAAATAAAAATCCATACCATCTATTTAATTCAAGCTCTTTTTCTATTTTGTATTTATGAGCCATTATGAGGGCTTCCATAGGATCTTTACTGTCTTCGTAAATACCAGAGAATATAATTTTACTATTAGGAAGTGTTACTTTCGGAAGTTCTGGTAAGAGTTTTTCTAATATAGGGGGAAGTATATTGGCAATTATAATATCATATTGTTCCCAAATATTTTTTAAAAGATCTGAGAGTGTTACATCTATTTCTACTTTATTTAATTTTGCTGTTTCTTTTGCTTTTTCGATGGCTTGAGGTTCATTATCTATACCTTTTACATAACTTGCCCCAAGTTTTTTAGAAAGTACAGAGAGTATTCCACTCCCACACCCTATATCAAGTACTCTTTTACCTAAGACCTTTGTCTCCATAAGAAGTCTTGCTGCAATCTTTGTGGATTCGTGTCTCCCTGTCCCAAAGGCAAGACCAGGGATAAGATTTATTACTATATCTTTAGTGTTAATCGTTTTATCTGGTGCAGGATTTATAATAACCCCCTTTATAAATGTATAAGGTGTACCTTCTTCTTTATATTCCCAAAGGATAATATTGTTTGATAATTCTGTTTTTATTCCTTTCTCCTTTAGAATCTTTGCAAATCTAAAAAGTTCCCCCTTTTCCCCATATACTAAGAATTTTGATTCTTCTTTACCTTCATTTATAAAATAGTTTGTGGAGAGATTGTGTAGAACCAATAGGATCTCTATTTCCTCTTCTCGTTCCTTATCAATATGAAATTTTAATTCATAGATATCTTTATCTTTCATAATATTTATTATAATCAACATATTACAACTTGACAAGTTCTCATAACTGTACTATAATACATAGTACAGTTATGAGGATAAAAATAGATTATCACAGTGGAAAACCAGTATATAGGCAGATAGTAGAGGAGTTTATTAAAGGGATAGGCAGGGGAGAGTTTAAAAATAATGCTCCTCTACCTTCTGTTAGGGAGCTTGCAGAGAAACTATCTATAAATCCAAACACTGTAGCAAAGGCCTATAGAGAGCTTGAAAGAGAAGGGTACATATATTCTCGGCCTGGCATAGGGGTGTTTGTAAAGGCATCAAAAAAAGAGATAGAAAAAAGCATACTTATACAATTTGAAAATACTGTCAGAGAAGGTCTTAAATTTACCATGTCCCATGGAATCCCAAAGGAAAAATGTATAGAGGTACTTTTTAAAATATTGGAGGATCTAAATGAATGAGGTTATAAAGGTAGAAGACCTTTATAAGACTTACAATGGAAATATAGAAGCATTAAAGGGGGTCTCCTTTAATGTACTTGAGGGTAGCATCCATGCGATTTTAGGCCCAAATGGTGCAGGTAAGACTACAGTTTTCAGATCTATAATGAACTTTATAGCACCAGATAGAGGAAAAATTTTTATAACAGGAGATAAGGCTTTTTTGCCTGAAAATAAAGCACTTTATGATCAGAGAACCTTGGAGTATGTATTTTCTTTAACAAGAGAGATATCTCCTTTTTGGGATGAAGAAGAGGCAAAAAGATTGCTTGAGCTTTTTCCACAAGATATGAAAAAACGAATAGGCCAGCTTTCCCTTGGAGAGAGGACACAGTTTTATCTTGTATTAGTTTTTTCTCAAGATGTCCCAATATACATACTAGATGAACCTACTATAGGCCTTGATCCTCTTTCAGAAGAGAAGGTTATTTCTCTTATAAAGAAAAAGGCAATAGATGGGAAGACTGTACTATATGCATCTCACGAGCTCTATAATGTAGAGGAAGTAGCGGATACAGTGACAGTCCTAAGAGATGGTGTAGTCCTATATAGTGGCGAACTTGATCTATTGAGAGAAAAATATGACGATGGACTTAAGAACATCTTTTTCCGCTTAATGGAGGGAGGAAAATGAAGTTGTTAAAGAAAGAGATAGATGACATAAAGTGGAGATTTGTTATTATAATCGCTATTTTGTTTTTTACTTTTTTAATTGTAGCAGAAGGCCAACATTTTCTATCTTCTATTCCACCTTTTAGCCTCTCATTTTTAAAAAATAGTATATTGGGTAAAATAATAAGGCCCGAAACTCTTTTAAAACAAATAGAATTAATGAAAAAAAGTAAAGATTACTATATATGGTCCCAATGGTATGGAAAAAACCTCTATGAATTTATACTCCTTGCCATAATACTTTATGGATTTAGCACATTCGCAAGAGAGATAGAGAGAAAAACTATATATTATTTGCTTTCACTCTTGCCTAGAGAGAAGGTCTTTTTTGAAAAGAGTTTAGTTGGTCTTGGTACCCTTTTTATGACAACTCTTATAGGAGGGGCCTTTCCTTTGATTTTAGGATTTAAGCTTTCCATGATGTTTAAATTAACACTCTCTCTTTTATCTGTCTCTCTATTTTTATATATGATTGTTTTGTTTTTATCTATAGTAACAGGTGATGATCTTAAAACTTTTGTATGGTCTTTGGTTATATTTTTCATACTTGGAATCCCTGGATTTTTCAAGAGTGTTTCTTTTTTTAATATTTATAGATATATGACAGGTGTAGATATATTTGTAAGACATCTATTCCCTTGGGGTCCTATAGGGATGATATCTTTTCTGTCAATTGTTCTCTATTTTATCAATTTAAGACTCTTTTTAAAGAGAGAATTTTAAGAAAGGGGGGAGAAAAAAAGATGATTATTGTAACAACAGATAGTATCCCTGGAAGAAAAATAAAATCTACCCTCGGTTTAGTTAGGGGGAGCTGTGTAAAGGCAAAACATATAGGGAGAGATATAGGTGCCCTTTTAAAGAATCTTATAGGCGGAGAGCTAAAAGGATATGAGGAACTCTTGGATGAGGCCAGAGAAACAGCACTTGAACGATTGATAATGGATGCTGAAAAAATGGGTGCAAATGCTGTGGTGGGTCTTAGGTTTTCTTCATCTTCTATTATGTCTGGTGCATCTGAAATACTTGCATATGGAACGGCAGTAATTATTGAATAAATGTATGATATATGGTAAAATATAAAAAAATAGTTGGAAGGAACTCTTATGAGGGCTGCAAGATATGTAATAATAGTATTTTTATTTTTTCTTATTGTATCTCCAATATTCTCTGGATGTAAAATTATATTTACAGAACCAGAGACAAGCCCTACCTTTACGCCTACTCCTACTTTATCTATTGTAGAAAGTGTAGATAATCCTATAATCATAAATGATGGAAGGGAATTTACCAATAATCATATTGTAGATCTTACGATATCTGCACCTGGTGCAACCTATATGGCCCTTTCGGGAAATGGTACAAATTGGTCTTTGTGGATGGAATATGAAGAGACTTACGAGGGTTTCGACCTCTTTACATGCCCCGGTTGTACCCATGCAGAAGGAACGCGAAGGGTATATGTAAGATTTAAATATCCAGATGGAGAAATAAGGGGGCCATATTCAGATAGTGTTGTACTAGATTTTACGCCCCCTTATCTTAAATATGTAAGATGGGTAGATGTAAATTCAAATCTAAAGATAGATAGTGGAGATTTACTCAAAATAGGTTTTTCTGAACCAATGGATACCAAAACTGTAACGATGGAGAATATAGATGATGTATTTGAAATCACCAAGTCAGAGGGCCTTCCTGTGAGTGCACTTACCTGGAATGAAGATGGAACAGAGCTTACCCTTACGGTAAAAGAGGAGCTTGACTTCGGTGTTACAATAACTCCTACTTCCAAGATAAAGGATCTTGCAGGAAATAGTATAGATACAAATATTTCGGTAAATATTCCCTATACCACACATCATAGACTGGATCATATTGATGTATCTCCTACATCTATAACAGTGAGTGTAGGTGATAGCCCAGTAAAGATTACAGCTAAGGCATATGGCACAAGAGATGAAGATATGACAGATCTATGTAGCTTTTGTTGGTCTTTTATAGGCACTTCAAAAGGGAGTCTCTCTGCTTCATCTGGTAATATAGTATTTTATACACCACCCTCTGCCGCTACCGAAACGACTGGAAGCCCTACTCCTTCTATAACACCTACTACTACTTCTACTCCTGCTGCAACACCTACAGGCACACCTGCTGCAACTTCTACTCCTACATCGACATCTACCCCTACTCCTTCACCTACGCCAACCCCAACTCCTACACCTTCTAAGGATGTAGTCAAGTTAGTTGTAACACATGGTAACGATCCCTCTAAAACAGAGATTATAAGTATAACTATAAATTATTAATAAGGAGGTTTTCTATGGACTTTGGATTAAAAAATAAAGTAGCTTTGGTAAGTGCAGCAAGTAAAGGTTTGGGTAAGGCAATTGCTTTAGAACTTTCACGAGAGGGTGCACTTGTTGCAATATGTGCAAGGGGAGAAGAGTTACTTATGAAAACAAGGGATGAAATAGAGAAAGAGACCGGGAATAAGGTATTTGCTATGAAAGCGGATATAACAAACTATGATGATATAAAGAAGTTTGTAAGGGCCACAAGAGAGAGTCTTGGACCAATAGATATTTTAGTTACAAATGCAGGAGGTCCACCTGCAGGTGAATTTTTTGATTTTGATGATGAAGATTGGCAGGCTGCATTTGAACTCAATCTTTTAAGTGTTATTCGTCTCATAAGAGAAGTGGCCCCAGATATGAAAGAAAAAAAATGGGGGCGGATAATAAATATGACATCTATTAGTGTAAAACAGCCTATAGCCAACCTTATATTATCCAATGTTATACGGGCAGGTGTTGTGGGTTTAACTAAAAGTCTTTCAAACGACCTTGCAAGATACAATATTTTGGTAAACAGTGTGGCACCTGGATATATAATGACTGAACGTGTAAAAAATCTTGTAAAAGCAAATGCAGAAAAAGAGGGCATATCCCAAGATGAAATTTTACATAGGCTTACGGCAAATACTGCCCTTGGAAGGGTAGGGAATCCCCCTGAGATTGGTGCAGTTGTTGCATTTTTGGCATCAGATAGGGCAAGTTATATAACTGGTCAGACTATACTGGTAGATGGTGGAATGTTTAAGGGGCTAATGTAAGAAATATGAGCTTTTATAAATTTGAAGACTATGATGCCCTCTTTGACCTTGTAGATTATACTAAAATAAGGACCAGTCTATTTTTTAAACTTATAAAGGGATATCAGCTTAATAGTATAGATAAATTATATGAAGTATGTAAGAAAAAATTACCCAAGAAGGATAAGGTAATTACAAGCAATATAGATTCTCATATTGCTCGGGCACTTGATCTTTTACTTTACCCGAAGAAAGAGCTTATCCTTCCTGTTGCAAGGTTTTATGGAAAAAGACTTAAAGGCTATTTAGAGAAAAAAGATATAGTAGAGAGAGTTTCATTTACAAAAGGACTTATAAGAGGTAAACCTACCTTAAATAGTATAGATTTGTTAGTTGTTGCCCCTTCTTTTTTAAAATTAAAAAGTGCCCTTGAATCATTTTATCTTTTTGGGAAATTTATAGAAGAGAGGGAAGATTTTATATCTTTTGAATCTTCTCGAGGACATAGGTTTAATATCTATATTACAGAGGACAAATATTTTGGAAATACCTCTTTTTACCTTTCTTTTCCTGATGAGGCAATGGATAAAATTAAAAAAAGATTTTTACATTATGATTTTTCTTATAATGGTATCTGTTATGATAATACTGTGAAGAGATTTGAGACAGAAGAGCAGGTCTTTAAATTTTTAAATATGGAATTTATCCCTTATGAGATAAGATGGGACAGAGATAGTATAGATAAAGCTATGAATTTTAAGCTTCCACAACTTATAACTTCTCAAGATATAAGAGGTGATTTTCACATCCATACATTTTTTAGTGATGGCGAGGGATATGTTGAGGATATTTTCAACGAAGCTAAGGGTTTGAGTTATGATTATGTAGTTATTACTGAACACTCTATAAGTCAGAAGACGGGAAATGGTATAAGCCCCGCAGATTGGAAGATGGAAGCAGACCTTATAGATAATTTAAATAGAAAATATGCAGATTTTACCTTTTTTAAAGGATTAGAGGTAGATATTTTAGGAGATGGGGCTTTGGATTTTCCATATGAAATTTTAAAAGAAATGAATATTGTAGTTTTGGCATTACACCACCCTGAGTATGGCACGCTTGATCCTAATGAAAAGCTTGCATATGCAATGAGAAGTAGGGTAGGGAGCATACTTGCACATCCCAAGGATAGGTATTGGGGGAGAGAATTAAAATTTTCTCCTGATCTTTCTTACCTATTTGACAATGCTACTTCTTATAATGTAGCACTTGAAATAAGTGCTATACCTGATAGAATTGGATTTAGTGCTCATGAGATAAAAATGGGAAAAGAAAAAGGAGTAAAATTTGCAATAAATTCTGATGCACACGCACCAGGATATCTAAGAAATGTAGATATAGGGATAATTCGAGCACGTAGGGGATGGCTTACAAAAGAAGATGTAATAAATACTTATTCTTATGAAAGACTACTGGATGAGAGAATAATAAAAAATAGATAAATTTAGGAGGTATTTCATGTCTGGACCAAAAAAGATAGATATAGATAATCTGACCAGGGAGGTTTTGCTTTCTGTTTTTGATGTGGCATTTTTAAAGCCTGAGGCTACATATGATGAATTAGACCTTTTTTTGAAAGATGCGTTAGAATATGGTGTAGGGAGTGTATGCGTAAAGCCTTCTTTTTTGAAAAGAACGGTAGACTTCATTAAAGGGTCAAAGGTTGTGCCATCTACTGTCATATCTTTTCCTCATGGTGCAGGCACTACCTATGCAAAACAGAGTGAGGCAGAAGAAGCTGTGGATATTGGGGCCAAAGAGTTAGATATGGTTATGGATATAGGGGCATTTAAATCTAAAGATTACAAGAAGGTAGAAGAAGATATTAAATCTGTAAAGTCCACAGGTAAGTTAGTAAAGGTGATAGTAGAGACATATTACCTTACACAAGAAGAAAAATTGGATGTAGCCAAGTTGGTAAAAAATGCTGGTGCAGATTATATAAAAACATCTACAGGATTTGCCCCAGAAGGTGCAAAAGTATCTGATGTAAGGCTTTTTTATGAGCTTGTTGGAAAAGATATAGGAGTAAAGGCCTCAGGAGGAATAAGAACCTTAAAAGACGTTCTTTCTTTTCTTGAAGCAGGCGCAACACGAATAGGTGTGAGTAAGTTTATTCCTATAATAAAGGAATTTGAAGAAAATAAACAAAAAGATTAGTTAAATTTATGTAAAAATCTAAAAGACATTTGAAAAATTTAAAATTTTATTGTATAATAAATAACAATAATTCTCACTATTTTTGTGAGACAAATTTACTTTAAGGGAGGGATGGTTTTATGTTTAGGAAATTTTTGGTAAGTTTTATGCTTATTTCTTTGTTGTTGTTTTCCTTTGGTATGGTTGCACAGGCAGGGCCAAAGGTCCTAAAGCTTGCACATCTTAACCCAGAAAAGCCTACAGAAATTGCCACTGCAGCTATGGCTGAAGTCTTTAAATCCATGGTCGAAAGTGGCACTAATGGTAGTGTAAAGGTAGAGATTTATCCAAATGGTGTACTTGGAAATGAAAGAGAAACAATGGAACAGGTAAGGGATAACATCACTCAGAGTTATATTGCATCTGGTGGTGGTATTGCCCCATTTTTCCCACTCTTTTCTATTGTAAATATCCCATTCTCTATAACCGATTATAGTACTGCTTACAAAGTGTATGATGGAAGTTTTGGTAAATATCTTGCAGGACTTATGGAAAAACAGACAGGATATAAGGTACTTGCATTTGGAGAATCTGGTGGATTTTTCCAACTTACAAATAGCAAAAGACCTATACATTCACCAAAAGATATGAAGGGATTAAAATTCAGAACTATGACAATTCCTATCCATATGGAATTTATGCGTTCATTAGGTGCATCTCCTACACCTATTGCATGGGCTGAAGTTTATACTGCACTTCAGACTGGTGTTGTAGATGGTCAACATAATCCAATCCCTATTATTTACATTGGTAAACTCTATGAAGTACAAAAGTATCTAACCATTACAAATCACATGTATACACCTTATGTGTGGGTTATGAATAAAGATTTCTTTAATTCTCTTACAGATGAGGAAAAGAGAGTTGTAGTGGAGGCAGCAAGAGTTGCAAATATCGCAGGGAGAGGTATAAATAGGGTCTTTGAAGCAGGAGATAAAGGTCTTCCATTTTTGGCAAAGAAGATGCAGGTATATACACCTACTACATCTGAATTAAAAGAATTTAGAGACATTACCGTACCCGCTGCTATGAAGTTTATAGAAAAGGAATATGGAAAAGAGGGAAAAGAGCTTGCTGATGCTTATCTAAAGGCAATAGAAGAGGCTAAAAATCAATAATTATAAAACAGGAGGAAAAGGAGGAAGGATATCCTTCCTCCTTTATCTTTTTTATGAGAAGAATATCTTACATTGCTGATAAGATAAGTAATATTCTTGCAAAGTGGGTTCTTGGAGCTGTGATTGTACTTACAGCCCTTATGACCCTTACAGTACTTTTGGGCGTGTTTTTTAGATATGTACTTCTTCGTCCTTTGGGATGGACAGAAGAGCTCGCTCGGTATCTTATGATATGGTCTGCCCTTTTGGCCGTAAGTGTAGGTATTAGATATAATGAGCATGTAGGAATCACTCTTCTTATACAGAGACTTCCATATAAGCTTGCAAGGATCATAAGGTTTATTACACAGATCCTTATTTTGATTTTTTTATTTGAACTTACAAGGCGTGGTTATACTATGACTATAAAAGGTAAGGTTCAACTTTCTACAGGTCTTAATATTAGTATGGCTTGGGCCCTCGCATCAGTTCCCGTATCGGCCTTTATAGCATTTATTCAGCAGGTACTCGTTATAGTAAAGGAGTTTTCTGTGGGTGAAGATTATATGAAAATGATTTGGTCAGGAATAGGGGAAGAGTCAGATTTTATAATGACTGACATAAAAGTTGACAATATAAAAGGAGTTTCAAAATGATTACATTTATGATTGTGGTCTTTGTTGTACTCCTATTTATGGGTACCCCCATAGGTTTTACTTTGGGACTTACCGCACTTTTTATTTTTTATAAAATGGGAAATCCTGTATTTTTAAAAATGGTTCCTCAGAGATTTTTTGCAGGATTAGATATGTTTACCCTTATGGCAATGCCTTTCTTTATCTTTGCTGGTGAGATCATGAATAGGTCAGGCATTACTAAGCAGCTTGTAGGGTTTTCAAATGCCCTTGTGGGACATCTTCGTGGTGGACTTGCCCACGCAAATATTGTAGCAAGTATCTTTTTCGCAGGAATGACTGGAGCAGCTGTATCAGATACGGCAGCTATTGGTACTATGCTTATTCCAGCAATGGTAGAAGATGGATATGACAAAGATTTTTCAGCCGCGGTAACCGCTGCCTCTTCTATAATAGGACCAACTATTCCCCCAAGTAATCTTATGGTCATATACGGTTCTCTTATGGGGGTATCTATTGCAGGTCTTTTTGCAGCAGGTATAGTGCCAGGGCTTCTCATTGCACTTATTCTTATGATATTTTCTGCATATATATCTAAAAAGAGAAACTATCCAAAAAAAGAGAGACGTTCTACATTTATGGAAATGATTAAGGCATTCTGGGATGCTATTTTGGCTCTTTTAATGCCTGTGATTATTTTGGGTGGTATTCTATCAGGTGTATTTACTCCAACTGAGGCTGCAGCTGTCGCAGTGGCTTATGCATTTATTGTGGGATTTTTTGTGTTTAGAACTCTTAAGCTTTCAGATATCCCTTATCTTCTTGCAAAAACAGCAAGAACTACAGGAGTAGTTTTTCTTATTATAGCAGCTGCCTCCATCTTGGGTTGGATTTTGGCTATGGAGCGAGTTCCTGAACAGATCGCAAGCCTCTTTCTGGCTATAACAAACAATAAATTTATGATACTTTTTCTTATCAATATACTTATGCTTATTACAGGTATGTTTATGGATATAGCAGCAGCTTTGGTTATTCTTGGCCCTATTCTTCATCCTCTTGCTGTAAGTATGGGTGTATCTCCCATTCACTTTGGTATAATTATGGTGCTTTCTCTAAATATAGGGCTTATGACTCCTCCTGTAGGCGCATGTCTTTTCGTGGCAGCAAGTATAAGTAAACTTACGTTAGAACAGATAAGTAAAGCAATATTCCCCTTTATAATAGCAGAGGTTATAGTTTTATTTCTTATTACATTTTTTGCAGATATTCCTATGTTTATACCACATCTTTTAGGTTTCCATTAATGGCAAAAAGGGAACTACTAAATTTTACAAAACAAAGGCTTAAAAACTTTATAGAGACTACTTTAGGAGAACCACCTTATCGGGCTTCTCAGATCTTTCGATGGATTTATCAAAAGGGTGTGTCTGATTTTTCCCAGATGACTGATTTGGGAAAGACCTTGAGAGGAAAACTCGATAGCTTATTTACCATTACCCCTTTTACCATAAAGAGAATTCTTACGGCCCGTGATGGTACTTTAAAATTCTTATTCTCTTTGCCCGAGGGAGATGAGATAGAGACTGTTTTGATGTTTTATGAAAATCGCATAACTATTTGCGTATCATCTCAAGTGGGTTGTCCTGTTGGATGTAAGTTTTGTGCAACGGGAATGTCAGGGTTTAAGAGAAATTTGGCTACTTATGAAATAGTAGGACAGATATTCTTTGCCCAAAAATATATAAGAAAAAAGATTACCAATGTGGTATTCATGGGTATGGGAGAGCCACTTTTGAATTATAAAAATGTGATAGATGCTATACATATTATAAATGATAAAGAAGGGTACAATATAGGACAAAGGAGAATGACCCTTTCAACTATAGGAATTATAGAAGGAATAAGGGAGCTTGCCAAAGAAAGAGTAAAACCAAATCTTGCATTTTCTATTCATGCACCTTCAGATAGGATAAGGGATAGGATTGTTCCAATAAATAAAACTTATCCCCTTTCTCGGATAATACCCGCTCTTTTGGAGTATAGAAAGATAACACATAGAAAGATCACCCTTGAATATGTAATTATAAAAAATGTTAACGATTCTCCCGAAAGTGCGGAAAAACTTGGGCAAATCGCACGAAAGCTCAGGGCAAAGGTAAACATTATTCCATTAAACCCTGTTTCGGGCCTTGGATTTAATCCTCCTCAGGATGATTTAGTAGAAAGATTTGCAAAGATTGTGGGAAAAAGTGTCGAAGTTTCTATAAGAAAGAGTAAAGGAAGAGAGATTCAAGCCGCATGCGGACAATTAAGGGCAGAATATAGGCTAAAAAGGGAGGCTTTACATGGATAGAATAATGGTAAATACAGCATCTCAGGAAGAACTTATAGATATTACATATAAAGTGCAAAAGATAGTAGCTGATTCGGGAGTGGAAGATGGTATATGTGTAGTATTTACCCTACATACAACTTGTGGCTTAACTATTAATGAAAATGCAGATCCTGATGTGAAAAAAGACCTTTTATTTGGTTTTTCAAAGATCTCTCCTAAATATCCAGAATATAGGCATTTTGAGGGAAATTCTCATGCCCATATCAAATCTTCCCTTATGGGTGTTTCTCTTACTATACCTATAGAGGAAGGAAGATTAGTACTTGGTAGATGGCAGGGGATATATCTTGCAGAATTTGATGGCCCTCGAATGGGCAGAGAAGTCATAGTAAAGGTTATTTCATCATAAACTCATAAAGAGGGGTATTTAAAAATACCCCTCTTTTTTTGCTTCCTCTTCATTTCCTGTAAATAAGATTCTTACTTTTTCTCTAGGAAGGTTTGGATTTTCCATAAGTACTATTTTTTTGTTATATTTTTCTTTTAAGAATTCAAGTTCTTTCTCTCTTTTCTCTAAAAGGGTTTTTTTGGTTTGAGAATTTACTTCTGCAAAGATAAATTCATCCTTTACCACTTTTGCAAGAGAATGGAGCTTTCTTAAAACCATAGCATGCACAGTAGTTTCAGAAAAGGCCCTTCCTGTACCGTCGCAATGGGAACAATTTACCATAAGCATTTGGCCTAGATCTCTTCTCACCCTTTTTCTTGTCATTTCTAAAAGTCCAAGTTTTGTAATATCTACAATATTGGTTTTTGTCTTATCTTTTGATAAGGCCTCTTCTAATTTTTCGATTACTTTTTGTTCATCTTCTTTGTCTTCCATGTCTATAAAATCTATAATAATTATTCCCCCTATATCTCTTAATCTAAGTTGTCTTGCAATTTCTTCTGCTGCCTCCAAATTTGTTCTAAGGATTGTCTCAGATAACTTAGATTTTCCTACATATTTTCCTGTGTTTACATCAATTACAGTAAGTGCCTCTGTTTGGTCAATGAATATATATCCTCCGCATTTTAGCCAAACTCTTTTTCTTAGCGCCTTTCTTATCTCATCTTCTATTCCAAAATATTCAAATATGTTGTCAAGTTCTCTAAATAGATATACCCTGTCTTTAAGATGAGGAGCAAAGCCTTCTAGAAATTCTAATATTTTTTTATATTCTTCCTCTGAATCTATTATGAATCTTTCTACATCTGTCGTAAATAGGTCTCTTATAGTTCTGTATATGAGACTAAGATCTTCATACAATAGAGATGGGGCAGGTAAGATAGCTGATTTTTTAAGTATGGTCTCCCATGTGCTTATAAGAAATTTTAGGTCACGTTCTAAGTCTTCTTTTTCTTTTCCTTCAGATGCTGTACGAATTATTACACCCATATCAGGTGGTTTGATTTCTTGTACAATTTTTTTTAATCTCTCTCTTTCTTCTTCATCTTCTATTTTTCTAGAAATGCCTATATTTTTGCTTTTTGGCATTAATACAAGATATCTTCCTGGTATAGTTATATTTGTAGTAACCCTTGAACCTTTTGGTTTTATGGGTTCCTTTATTACCTCAACCAGGAGCTTTTCTCCGGTAAAGAGCTTTTTCTCTATAGGTAAGTCTTCATCTGATATAAGGTCATCTACATATAAAAAAGAGTTCTTCTCCTCACCTATATCTATAAATGCTGCCTGCATCCCAGGTAATACATTCTCTGTTTTTCCCTTATAGATATTGCCTACTATTTTTCTTTCCTGTTTTCTCTCAACATGTATCTCTACAAGTTTGCCATCTTCCAGGATAGCTACCCTGGTTTCAATTAATCCCACCTCCACAATAATTTCTTTTTTCACATAATTTCACTCCCTTCCTAAATTTTTATTAATTCTTTACCTTTTTTTATAAAAAACCCTGTCCTTTTTATCCTAAGAAGTGAAAGGGCAAGGCCTTGGTTTTTAAGTAAATCGATGATATCTTTAGGATTTAAAGACTTTCCATTTTTTATATTTAAAAGAACATCCATAAGAAGACATTCTCTATTTTCTATCACATCAACATTTAAAAGGTAATCTTTCAATTCGTATATTATTTTTTTCCCTTTTTTATTTATTTTTGTTATTTTTAGGTTTCCGTCCTCTATTATACTATATATTTTCTCTTTTAGGTTTATTTTATTTTCTTTTTTTATTAAAACAGAAAAACTATGGGCAGATAGATCAGAAAATACCTTGTGTATATCATCTCTTATTTTTGTTACTTTTAGGTGATAAGGGAGTTCTTTGTTTAGATTTTCTTTTAACTTTTCTTTGGGCCATGGTTCCCTAAGCTCTATCTCAAAAAATTCACTATTACTTGCAAAACCAAGTGAGAGTGAAGGAGCAAAGGAGAGTTTAGGATGAGGGCTAAATCCCTCTGTTTGAGAAAACGGTATATTTGCCCTTCTTAAGGCTCGTGTTATTACTTGGACAGTATCTAACGAAGATATGTATATAAGATATCCCTTTTTTTTAAAGAAAACTATATATTTTTTCATGAAACCTTCCTCTTGCTCGAGAGTAAATTGTAGACCTTTAAAGTGGGACATACTCCGCAATCTGTACATATAGAGAATCTACAATCATCAGTTTTTATCTCCATTTTCGCCTTTTCTAATTCTTTCTTTAGAAAGTCCTTCTTTACCCCTGCTGAGAGATGATCCCATGGGAGAACTTCAGAAAGTTCCCTTTCTCTTAAATAAGAAAGATAATCTATGTTTGCCTCTTTAAAGATTTCTAACCATCTTTCATATGAGAAACCCTCGTCCCATCCATCCATGATTTGTCCCTTTTTTTGGGCAATATATAGTGCCTTTGCTAATCTTCTATCTCCCCGTGAGAAGACCCCTTCTATGGTGCTTAATTTGGTATCCCTATATTTTATAAGAATATTTCGTCTTCCTTTTAGTAAATTTTTTAAAAGTGCTATCTTTTCGTCAAGTTCATTTTTGGTATTTTGTCTTTCCCATTGGAATGGAGTATGGGGTTTAGGTACAAAAGGTGATATACTTATTTTTATATTAATTTTTTTTCCCCTTATCTTTTTACCTATTGATTCTATTTTCTTTGCAAGTTCTACAATTCCTATAATATCTTCTCTTGTTTCAGTGGGGAGGCCTATCATAAAGTAAAACTTTATGAGGTTCCATCCCATCTCAAATGCGGCCTTTGCAGAATTTATAAGATTTTCCTCGGTTATATTTTTATTTATTACATCTCTTAATCTCTGGGTCCCTGCTTCTACTGCTAAAGTGAGTCCTGTCTTTTTTAATCTCGATACCCTTTCTGCAAGGCCTACAGAATATGTATCAACCCTTAAAGAAGGTAGGGATATACTTATATTGTGTGTTTTGCAATAAGGAAGGAGGCCATCTATAAGCTCTTCTATATTAGTGTAATCACTTGTACTTAAGGAAATCAAAGATATATCTTCATATCCTGTGTTTTTTAGAATTTTTTTTGATAAAGAGAGAAGATTGTCAAGATTTCTCTCCCTTACTGGACGATAAATCATACCTGCCTGACAGAACCTACAACCCCTATCACATCCTCTAAATACCTCAATAGGGGCCCTATCGTGTACTGTTTTTATATATGGAACTATAGGCCTTTCTGGAAAAGGAACTCTATTTATATCTCTCACGATAGCTTTTTGTACAGGAAATGGGGTATCGTTTTTTTGTACGATTTCTCTTATTTTTTCTTTTTCATATACTATTTCATAAAAAGAGGGTATATACACACCTTGAATTTTTGATAATTCTGTAAGTAGTTCTTTTTTTGAAATATTGTGCTTTTTCCCTTCATATATTATTTTGGCTATTTTGGGAAATGCTATCTCTCCATCTCCCAGTAGAAAAAGATCAAAAAAATCTGCAATGGGTTCAGGGTTAAATGCCCCAGGTCCACCTCCTATTATAATAGGGAAATTTTCCCTCTCTTTTGCAAAAAGAGGTATCCCTCCTAAGTCTAACATGTTTAATATGTTTGTATAGCTTAGTTCATATTGCAAAGTAAAGCCTATTATATCAAATTGAGATATAGGAGTTTTTGTCTCTAAAGAGAAAAGGGGTATGTCTTTTTTTCTTAATATCTTTTCTGCATCAAACCATGGGGCAAATACCCGTTCTGTATATGTAAAATCAAGTTTATTCATAATATCATAAAGTATTTTAAAACCTACATAGGACATTCCTATTTCGTATATATCTGGGAATGCAAGGAGAATCCTTAGTAGATCCTCTTTGGCTTCCTTTTTAATTATATAGAGTTCTTCTCCGATGTATCGTCCCGGTTTTTCTACATTTGGCAATAAATATCTATCTATTTTCTTTTTTATTTCCATAATTTTCTCTCTTTTTATTTATTTTTGAGCCTATACTTAATAAAATTCCTATGCTTACCCAATTTGTAAGCATAAAACTCCCACCAGAGCTTATAAATGGTAATGGAAGCCCTGTGGCAGGAAGAGATCCTGTAGTCATTCCGATATTTACAAACATGTGAAAAGTGAACATAGACACTATTCCTATTATAAGCAAAAAGTCAAATTTGTCATCTAAAGAATATGCTATTTTTAGGGATCTATATATTAATAAGGCAAAAAGTCCAAGAAGTATTAATGCACCTATGAATCCGAGTTCTTCTCCTATGACTGAAAAGATAAAATCTGTATGCTGCTTAGGAATAAACTGTAACTTGCTCTGAGTTCCTTGAAAGAGTCCATTTCCCCATAATCCACCTGATCCAATGGCGATTTTCGATTGTATAACATTGTAACCTGATTTTAGGGGATCAAGCTCTGGATTTAAAAATACCAATATTCTGAATTTTTGATAATCTTTTAAGGAAAACCATAAAAGAGGTGCCCCTGCTATTGATAAGCCAATCATGAATAATATGTATTTCCATCTTATCCCTGATGCAAATATTATAGCAAAAAGGGTTACTATAAAGACCAATGATGTTCCAAGATCAGGTTCTTTAAATATTAAATAAGTATAAGTACCTGCTACAAAAAAGGATTTTATAATTTGACCTATCTCATCTTTCTCTGAAAATCTAATATCAGATAGTATCCTTGCAAGTATTACTATATTTGCAAGCTTTGCAAATTCAGACGGCTGAACAACAAAAGGTCCAACACTTAACCATCTTTTTGCACCATATACATACCTTCCGTGAATAAGTACCATAATCAAGATAAGCGCACCAAGTCCATATATCCAATAGGAATATTTATATAGATATTTGGTATCTATATAGAATACGATGATCGAAAGTATAATACCTAAAATAGACCAAATGATTTGTTTCTTAAATACAGGGATGAGGGATGGGTCTCCGATTGTACAGCTATATATTGCTATAAGGCCAAATATAGTAAGGAGTAGACCTGATAAGATTATTACAATATCAGTCCTTTTTTTCTTCATCTTCTACTTCCTCTGGGATATTAAAATATTTTTCTACGATCTTTTTTGCAATAGGCGCTGCTGCCTCTGAACCTTCACCACCGTTTTCTATAAGGATTACAAAAGATATCTCGGGATTTGGATATGGCGCAAACCCTGCAAACCAGGAATGAGGCTCTCCATGAGGGTTTTGTGCAGTACCTGTTTTTCCTGCATATGGCAATTCTCTTATGCGAGAAGCCCTTGCGGTTCCCTCTTTGACTACAAGTCTCATGCCTTCTTTGACAAGCTCAAAACTTCTTTTTCTTATGTTTAATTTTTTCTTTATTTCTGGTGTATTTGTCTTGATTATTTGTGGCATATATACTTTTCCATTATTTATTATCGTATTTATAAGTGATAAAATTTGAATAGGTGTTACAAGAACAAAACCCTGTCCTATTGACATATTTGCCGTATCTCCTGGGTACCAAATCTCTTTTAGTCTTTTTCTTTTCCATGCTGGATTTGGTAGAAGCCCTTTTTTTTCTCCAGGAAGACCTATGCCTGTCTTTTCTCCTAACCCTAACATTTTACCATATTTATACAATTTATTGGGACCTATATATCCTCCCAATGTGTAAAATTGAATATTACATGAGTTTTCTATACCTTCTAAAAGATTGAGATCTCCATGTCCAGACCTTTTCCAGCAGTAAAAGTTTCTACCTGCGATTTTTGTTACCCCACCACAATATATTTCTTTACTGGGATTCCAACCTTCTTCAAGTGCCCCAATTGCGGTAACTAACTTAAAGATGGATCCCGGAGGATATATTCCTTGTATAGCTCTATTTGTAAGTGGATGGGCTGGGTTTGACATAGTTTTTTGCCACTCTTTTTTATATTTTTTTGTGTCAATAAATATTTCAGGATTGTAAGTGGGGCTACTTGCCATTGCAAGAATCTCAAATGTTTTAGGATTACTAATTATGATAACCCCTCTTTTGCCTAAAAGAAGAGATTCTACGAATTGTTGGAGGTCTTTGTCAATAGAGAGATAGAGAGGCTCTCCTATTTTGGGATCTTTTCTCTGGATTATATTTACTATCCGTCCGTATGTATTTACCTCTACCTCTTCCCATCCCTTGACCCCTCTTAGTTTTTCCTCAAAGGTTTTTTCTATTCCACTTTTACCTACTATATCATTTACATCATACCCGTAAGGATCATCTTTAGATGCGCGTAATTCTTTTAATGATATAAGACCTGTATAGCCTATAAGATGGGCAGCAAATGAATTATAAATATATTTTCTTATAGGCCTTAGCCCAATTACTATTCCACTTAATTCATCTTGATGTTCTTTAAGCTCTGTTACCTCTTTTATGTCCAGTTTGTCTTTTAATATGTATTCCTTATAGGAATATCTCCCTCTCTTTTTTACTATATCTTTTATCTTTTCCTTATCTATATTAAGGATCTCTCCAAGTATCTTACTTGTTTTCTCTATATCTCTGTATGTTTCTGCAGGAATAATGGCAATATAGAAAGATGAGGTATTTGATACTATGAGATTTCCATTTCGATCATAGATAAGTCCCCTGGCAGGCTTTATTAATCTAAGTCTTGTTCGATTCCTTAGGGCCTTTTCTTTAAATATGTCTTGATCTATTATTTGAAGTTGCCAGAGTCTTAAAATTAAAAAGATAAATGCAAAGGCAATAAAGATACCGATTATTATTATCCTTGGCTTTAGATTTTCATAAAACTTCATTTTTCCTCTTCTATTTTTCTTATTAATTTTATAAAGATATATGATATAGGTGAGAATAGAAAATTTATAAAACTTAATTTTATTATAAATAGGTGATTATAAGAGCCTATATGTAAGATCCTTGCAAAGATGAGTTCAATTTCATATACAGAAAGTGACCCCAAAAATACAATAATAGGGATAAGTAAGGTTAGATATTCTCCCTTAAGACTATCTTTTATGTAAGATAATACATATGCTAAAGTAACTTTTGAGAGTAAGAAAAGCCCTAAAATCCCTCCAGAGAATAGGTCTTCAAAAAAACCTGTAAATGCCCCTAGGATGAGGCTTTTCTTTATTTCTACAGAAAGAGATATGGAAATAATAAAAATAAGTAAAAAATCGGGTTTTAATTCCCATATACCCATATAAAAATTAAAAAGCATTTGTATAAACAGTATAAATATTATAAGTAAGCTTTCTATTATATATTTCCTCATATAATTTTTGTCTATAAATAAAACTGCTGGATAAGTTATCCAGCAGTTTTATTTATAAAACCCTCAATTTATTGTATAATAAGTTTAATTTGTACCTAAAATCCCAGGTGTTGTAGCATTTCATCCCAATAGGTATTTTGTGCAAATTTTGTAAGGGCATATCTTGCATCTATAGGTGGATTGTATGGAAAATATATTGATAAACCATTATTGTATGCTATATCAAATGTTGCCCCTTTTGCAATAACTGCACTTTGTACCCCAGACATAATACTACTTGCCAAATTTTTGGCATTTGTATCATATACATAGGAATCATATGCCACTATGGATGCGAAATCATAAAGGTCTATGAAATCTTGGTCACCATTATAATATTCAGCTGAATTTGCATCATATATATACTCATTGGGATTTGTAAGGTTATCATTTATTACTGCACTTGCAAATTGAGACACTGTATATGCTAGAGAGTCTATCTGTGAAAGGTTAATGGCAGAAAGTGTTACATTCTCTGTTCCCTGGTAAAATGCTACAAAATTGTTTACTATCTGGCTACCTAGTGTACTTGCCGACATAGTCGGACTAGAGGTAAGGGATGTAAGTATTCTGCTGTATGGCCATCCATCAAGGGGCTCGCTTTCCTCAGATGAGACCATTACATTTGCATAATCTTTTATCTCATATGCCACCTCTATCATGCCCATAAGACATGCATCCATTCCTAAAAGATCTATTTTCTTGCCAAGTGTAGAGCTTATTCTTGAAAGTGCATATGAAAGATCTGGCATCGTGATTGCATCATTACTTGTATCATCAAAGGCTATATCTTTGGTAAGTGGGTATCTTGTATTTTTTCTAAATCCTCCACCATGGTTCCATATGATAAGTGCATAATGTTCTGCAGGATAGTTTGCAACTGCCCAACTTACAAAATCTATGAGGGTTTGAGGATTTCCCATATTGACCTCTCCTAAATCTTGGATAAGTGTGGAATTTATAGTATATGGGTCATAATCCTTTGTAACATAATACCTTCTTGCCCCTGTCCAATCCCCATTGGAGGTATCATATCCTGGGATCCTGTCGATCTGGGCTACTACATTTACAGAAGATGTAGAGCCTACCATCTCCATTTCATTTAGGTCCTCCACTGCATTTGGTTCAAGGTTGTTATCTCCATCTACATATACCATAAATGTCCACTTAGGTATAGATACTACTTGAGTAGGTGTTGGGGTAGGTTGTACCCACGGTGGTGTAGTAGTAGGTGGTGGTTGGGTTGGAGGTGGTCCTGGTGTATATGTGGGTGGATATGGAAGTACGTATGGCACACATGCCCCGATCATTAATACTACAAAAATTGCCAAACTTAAAAAAACTAACTTAAATTTCATAAAATTTCCCCCTTTTTTATTTGCCTTTATCGTTCTTTATAAACTTTTCTTTTAGAGTAAGGAAAAATATCCATAATATAAAGTAAGGTATCTTTATTATCCTTTTTATTCTATTGGGCTCTTTTATTGTTCTGTATACCCATTCTATCCCATACTTTTGCATCCATTTAGGTGCACGTGGTATCTTTCCTGAAAGTACATCGAAACTACCCCCTACACCAATAGAGACAGGAACCCTTAGCTTTTCCATGTGCTCAGAGATCCATTTTTCTTGTTTAGGTACACCCATGCCAACAAGTAAAATATCTGGCTGTTTTTCCTTTATATCTTTTAGGACTACTTTTTCGTCTTTAAAGTATCCATGATGTATGCCTACAATCTTTATATTTGGATATTTTTTTAAAAGATTATCCATGGCTTTCTCTGTAACTCCCTTTTTTGCCCCCAAAAAGTAAAATCTATAACCCCTTTTTTCTCCTATTTGAAATAATTTATCTATAAGGTCTATCCCTGTAACCCTTTCTCTTATAGGGTTTCCTAATATTTTAGAGGCAAAGAGGAGGCCGCTTCCATCTGGTGTAACAAGATCCGCCTTATGAATGAGACTTTTGTACTCCCTATCCTTTCGTGCCCTTAAAATGGCAAGACTGTCAGGGGTAATTACCATATGAGGTGCCCCTGATATAATAAAGGTTTCAATTTTTTTAACCGCTTCATCAAGGGTAACCCTATCTATGGGAATATCTCCTACATGAAATTTTTCATTAGTTTTTGTATTTTCCGTTTCTTTATTTATTACTTCTTCTTTCAAAAATGTTTTATTATAGAAAAGGATACCATTTCCTAAAAGGATTATTCCAAGCCATATATTGGGATAAAAATAGAGAACAAGAGAGGAGATAGCTAGATATAAGCCAGTTGCATATATGAGTAAAGGCATCTTTTTGTTAGAGATCTTTTTATCAGAAAATCTTTTTATAATGGTTTCAAGTATGAGGTTTTTTGGTTTACCTAAAACCAAGGAAGAAACTATTGCGTAAGATGTATCAATAATAGGGATGCTCAGAAGGACTGCAGGAATTATAATTGAAATAGTCGCAGGACTTTTTAGCATTCCAGTTATAGAGATTATGCCCAGTAAAAATCCATAAAATAGATTTAGTTCTTTAGTTATATTCATTTTAGGATATCTAAATTCATAATTTATAAGGGGAAATGAGATGGAAGAGAGGGTCAATGAAAGTACTACTGCTGTATTTAAATTTTGTTTTTGTGCAGCTGCTATTACGAAAAATATAAGAGAAATAGTAAAAATAAAGGCTGATGTAAAACCTGGAATAAGAGAGCTAAGTTTTATAGAATTTACAATAATAAGAAGCCATAATGTAGTAAGGATAATAGAGGTAAGATTATTAAAATAGAGATATGTACCATCTGGTTTTGTTAAAAAATTGATTCGTATATTTGCAAAATATAGTATCGCAATTATTCCTATCCAAAGGATCGTATTTTTTAAGAATTTTTTATCAATTTTCTTATTCCAAAATGCCTCTGAACTATCCATAAATAATATTAAAAAAGATGAAAGTATAATTCCTAATGCTACTTTATCTCCTTTGCCTATAAGGAGTGCAAGGGAAGTAATTGACCAATATATAAAAGGAATAGGCATGTATTTTCTTTTTTTTAATGATTTTATAATGAGAAAAGATGCAATACCTGAAAATAAAAATATAAAAACATACTTTATAGGGCTCATCTTTGGTTACTCCTAAATATCATACTTTATTTTATTTAACGGCCAAAATATCAATATGGCTTTTCCAATAATATTTTCCTTCGGAAGAAAACCCCAAACCCTACTATCACTACTGTTTACCCTATTGTCCCCCAATACAAAATACATATTAGGAGGTACGATTTTTGGCCCCCAATTATCATGTGATCTATTTAGGATGTAAGGTTCTTCTAGGAGTTTATTATTTATATATACATAACCATCTTTAATTTCAATTTTTTCACCAGGAAGTCCTATAATTCTTTTTATATAGTTTTCCTTTGTCTTGAAAGGAGGTCTAAATATTATTACTTCTCCTCTTTTGGGTTTCTCTATTTTGTATACAATTTTGACATTTATTACCCTTTCTCCATCTATAAGAGAGGGCTCCATAGAGCGCCCTTTTATCTGCGTAATTTGTGCAATAAAGGTCGTAATAGTTAATGTAATAATTACAGATATAATTATTGTTTTTAAAATTTCTTTTATATTTTTCCCCATAATCATTCATATTAAAGCATATCTTCACAAAAAAGTCAATCAGTAAAGTTTTTGATATATAAATTTATTTCGGGTTGATAAAACATATAATTAGAGGGTATAATATAAAAAATCCATTCCTTAGGAGGGAGTTATGATAAAAAAACATATAGTATCTACAGGGGAGGCCCCTTCTGCTCTTGGACCATATTCTCAAGGTGTTGCATTTTGGAATCTAGTATTTACTTCTATGCAACTTCCCATTGACCCGAAAACAGGAGAGATTGTAAATGGAGGAATAAAGGAGCAGACCAGAAGGGTAATAGAGAATATAAAGGCAATAGTAGAGGCAGGAGATTCTTCTTTAGAAGAAATTCTTAAAATGACTGTTTATGTAGATGATATTGAGAGTTTTTCTGAGGTAAATGAGGTATATAGTAAATACTTTTCGGAAAGACCCCCTGCTCGCTCTTTTGTAGTGGTATCCTCTCTTCCTAAAGGGGCTAAAGTGGCTATGGATGCTATTTCAGTGAGGGAATAGAATGGAGCCTTATAAGAAGATAAATGCCCAAAAAATTTATTATAAAAAAAGGGAGATAAGGGGAAAGATTGTAGCTATATTAGATCTTGTTCTTGATAAAAGAGAGCTTTCCCTTATTATTCCACAATCAAGGGCACTTAGACAGGGAGAGATTCATGAAATTATTTTTACTACCGAAAGAAAAGCTCCGGGAGATAAAGTGGACAAGGTGGCCTATGTAGGATTTTTTGAGATAGAAGAGGGTGGTGTAGCGATAATAGGGGATATATTGGAAATTGAAGGAAGAGAAGTAGCGACTCTTATAGGTTTTAATGAAACCCATATGCCTAATCACCAAAATATTGTTTTTCTTCATAAAGATTTAACCACAGGAAAAGAACTTGGTATAGCTTTGGGAGATAGTATAAGAATAAAAAGGAGTAAAAAATGAATCTACCTAACAAAATTAAGATTGCCAATCTACCTACAGAGATAAGAGAGATAAAAAGATTTACAGAGTATATGAATCTGCCTGTAAAACTATACATAAAGAGAGATGATGAGACAGGTTTATATGTGACAGGAAATAAGATAAGAAAACTTGAGTATATAGCAGCCTATGCCCTTGAAAATGGCTATGATACACTTGTTACATGTGGAGGTGCTCAGTCAAATCATGCAAGAACTACAGCATATGTGGCTACTTTTCTTGGAATGGATAGCTACCTTGTTTTAAAAGGTGAAAAACCTCCTATATATGATGGAAACTACTTATTGGATAAACTTTTTGGGGCAGAGGTAGAGTGGATTACAGAGGATGAATATACAGATAGTATAGAAGAAGTATTTGCTAAAGTGGAAGAAAAGCTTAAAAAACAAGGAAGAAAACCTCTTATAATTCCTGAAGGTGCCTCATATCCGTTGGGAATGTTTGGCTATATAGAAGCAGCAAAAGAGTTAAAAGAGCAGTTTTCTGGCGAGAAAATAGATATTGATTATGTGGTCTCTTCAGTAGGTTCAGGAGGAACTCTTGCAGGCTTTCTAGTAGGTCAGAAGATTTTTGGTTTGGATACGAAAATGTATGGTATAAACGTATGTGATGATGCAGAGTTTTTTAAAGAAAAGATCCTTTTTATGTTTGATGAGTTTAAGACAGTTTATCCTGATTATGTAGATGGTTTATCTTTTTCAAAAGATGAAATTAACATAGTAGATGGATATGTGGGAGAGGGGTATGGAATACCTTATAATGAGGAAATTGATATAATAGAAAAACTTGCAAAAATAGAGGGTATTATCCTTGATCCTACCTATACGGGAAAGGCTTTTTATGGTCTTTTAGACCAAATTAGAAAGGGTACATTTAAAGAAGGTTCAAAAATACTTTTTGTCCATACAGGTGGTATATATGGGATATTTCCTCAAAAGGAAAAATTCAATTTCTAAAAGGGGTATCTTATGAAAAAAGATGTAAAATATTTAAAGTGCATAAAATGTGGGAAGAGATATAAAATAGATGAAGTAAAATATACATGTCCATCTTGCGGAGAAGATGGGGTATTGTGGTTTGAATATGATTATTCTAACATTAAAATAGAGAAGGGTGTAGACTTTATAGATAGATGGAGCGGGATATTCCCATTTTTAGATATAGATTCCCTTAGATTTAGAGATTTGTTCCCTACTCCTTTGTATATGTCTTACAGGATAAGTAAATATCTTGATATGCCCTTTCTCTATTTTAAAGATGATACGAGGAATCCATCTGGTTCTTTTAAAGATAGGGCATCTATATTTGTAATAAATCATGCAATAGAAAAAGGTTATAAAAGAGTTTCTCTTGCATCTACTGGAAATGCCGCATCTTCTATGGCGCAAATGGGGGCAGCCTTTGGAATAGAAACATACATTTTTGTACCCTCTACTATTCCAAAACCAAAACTTGCTCAACTTATAGCCTATGGGGCAAATATTATAATGGTAGATGGAAATTATGATAAGGCATTTGACCTTTCTATCAAAATATCTCAAGAATTTGATTGGTATATAAGAAATACAGGATTTAATCCATATACAGTAGAGGGCAAAAAGACTGTTTCTTTGGAGATTGTTGATAAGATAGGTGTGCCTGATTGGGTCTTTGTTCCTACGGGTGATGGCTGTATTTTAGGGGGGGTATATAAAGGATTTTATGATGCTTATAGGTTGGGTGTAATAGATAAAATGCCTCGCCTTGTTGCCGCTCAGGCGGAGGGTTCATGTGCTATTGTGAAGGCATTTAGAGAAGGAAAAAGGATTCCTGAAAAGGTAAATGCAAGGACGATCGCTGATTCTATATCTGTTGATTATCCAAGAAATGGTATAATGGCCCTTGAAGCACTTTATGAAACTAATGGGTTAGGAGTTACTGTGACAGATAATGAAATTTTAGAGGCACAGAGGTTTTTGGGTAGTGTAGGGGGAATATTTGTAGAACCTGCCTCATCCTCTGCCTTTGCTTCTTTAATAAAGGCAAAGAAAGAAGGTATAGTAAAGGAGAGCGATAAGGTAGTGGTACTTCTTACTGGAAATGGTCTTAAGGATATTTCTTCTATAAAAATAGATAATTTAAGCATATTTAAAGATGAAAAAGAGATAAAAGAATACTTTAAGAAAAAGGAGTGAAGAGAGATGGATTACAAGAAAGTATTGGAGTTAGGGGAGAGTTACAGAGATGATGTAGCAAGCTTTTTGGCAGATATCGTTTCGATTAAGAGCCTCTCTGGTGAAGAGGGAGAGGTTGTAGAGAGAATCAAAAAAGAGATGGAAAAGTTAGATTTTGATGATGCCTTTATTGATCCTTTGGGAAATGTTATTGGAAGAATTGGAGAGGGCCCTATTACCATCGCATTTGATGGACATGTGGATGTAGTAGATGCAGATGTATCTGCATGGAATACCCCACCCTTTGAGGCAAGAGTAATTGATGGAAAAATTTATGGTAGAGGGTCTTGTGATCAAAAAGGTGGCGTCGCTTCTTTGGTATATGGAGGTAAAATTTTAAAAGAACTTGGATTAGATAAGGATTTTACCTTTTATTTTGTAGGAAGTGTTATGGAAGAAGATAGCGATGGTCTTCCTTGGCTTTACATTCTAAATGAGGACAAGATTTCTCCTGAAATAGTTGTCCTTACAGAGCCTACAAATTTAAAGATAGCTCGGGGACATAGAGGAAGGATGGAAATAGGGGTTAGAACTCACGGGTTATCTGCGCATGGTTCAGCACCAGAGCGTGGAATAAATGCTATATACAAAATGGCACCACTAATTTTAGAGATAGAAAAGTTAAACGATCGTCTTAAGGTGGATGAATTTTTGGGAAAAGGAACTGTTGCAGTAACAGAGGTAAAATCAAAGAGTCCTTCTTTGTGTGCAATACCTTATGAATGTTCTATACATCTTGATAGAAGGCTTACACAAGGAGAAGATAAAGAGCTTGCTATAGCTCAAATAAAGGCCCTTTTAAGAGATGATGATACAGAGGTTTTCGTCCATATGTATGAAAGACCTTCCCACACTGGCTTGGTATATCCTATGGAGAAATATTATCCTACATGGACCATACCTTCTGACCATCCTGCTGTAAAAGGTGCAGTAGAGAGTTTTAAGGGACTTTTTGAGAAAGAGCCAGTAGTTGATAAATGGGTATTTAGTACAAATGGTGTAGCTATAAAAGGTTTAAAAGGTGTAGATTGTGTAGGATTTGGTCCAGGAAATGAGATCTATGCACATGCACCAAATGAGTTCATTCCCATCGACGATTTGGTAAAAGCTATGGAATTTTATGCAGCTTTTCCTGCTAATTATAAAAAATATAAGGAGGGATTATAAGTGAAAACTATTCTACATGGAAAAGATTTTATAACAACAATGGATTGGGACAAAGATGAACTTGATACCCTTTTTGAGACCTCTTATGAGCTAAAAAAACAGTTTGCCATGGGAGTGCCTCATAAATATCTCGATGCAAAAACTGTATTTATGATGTTTTTTGAACAATCCACAAGAACCCGTAATTCGATAGAGGCAGGGATTACTCAGCTTGGGGGACATGCCCATGACCTTACCCCTGATAAGATGCAGATATCCCATGGTGAATCTGCAAAAGATACAGCAATGGTATTAAGTAGGTTTGGGCATGCCATTGCAATAAGAAATTGTTTTTATGGTATTGGTAATAAATATATAAATGATGTTGCAAAATATGCAAGTATTCCTGTAATCAGTATGCAAGATGATATATATCACCCCCTTCAGGTAGTTGCAGATCTTATGACACTTCAGGAAAAGAGAGGAAAAAATCTAAAAGGATTAAATGTAACTATATCATGGGCATATGCAGAAAGTCATGCAAAACCACTCTCTGTCCCCCAATCTCAGATTTTGTTATTCCCCCGTTATGGTATAAATATTACCCTTGCTCATCCAAAGGAGTTTCCACTTATGCCTGAAGTAGTAGAGCAGGCAAAGAAGCTTGCAGAGGAAAGTGGTGCAACCTTTAGAATTACAGATGATATGGATGAGGCATTTAGAAATGCAGATGTTGTTATCCCGAAGAATTGGGGAGGTTTTGTGGTAACTCAAGACCCTGAAGAGATGAAGGCAAACTTAAGAAAACACAAAGATTGGATTTGTGATGAGAGAAGGATTTCCCTTGCAAGCAAAGACGTACTTTATATGCATGCACTCCCTGCAGATAGGGGAAGAGAAGTGGTTGATTCAGTGATAGATGGGCCACATTCTATTATTTATGATGAGGCAGAAAATAGACTCCATACAGCAAAGGCCGTAATGCTTCTTACTATGGGAGGAAGACCTTAGGTCTTCCTCTTTTTCTCTTATACGAACATTTGTTCTGGGTAGTTGACTAAAGTTTCATTATCCGATATAATAGATACAAAATTTATATTATAAAGGATGTATATGTCTATCTATCAAGAAAAATCAGAGGTTCTTCAAAATATCCATATAAATTCTAACTACTATTTAATGACTATTTCTTCAGAGAAGATAGTACAGGAAATTTTGCCTGGACAGTTTATCAATATTAAAGTAGTGAATTCATTTGACCCTCTTTTAAAAAGACCTTTTTCCCCTTTTCTTTTGAATAAGAAAGAAAATACAATAGATATTTTCTATAAGGTAGTAGGAAAGGGAACAAACATAATGTCTTCTTTGAAAAGAGGAGATATTGTAACTTTAGCAGGGCCACATGGTAATAGGTTTACAATAGATAAAGATCTAAATAAGGTAGCAGTAGTAGGAAGAGGAGTAGGAATTGCCCCTTTGGTTTTTCTTTCGCAATTTTTACATGAGAAGGGCGTAGAGATTTATGCATTTTTAAGTGTAAATAATCCTCAATTTATAGTAGGGAAAAAAGAGTTTGAAAGATTTGGTGCTTATATATACTATTCTACATCTAACAATGAATTAGTTACAGATAGATTATGGAACCTCCTTAAGGAGGATGTAAAGATAGATGCCATATATACATGTGGCTCAAGGAGATTAAGACGCGAGATCTCCAAGATGTCAGAGGAGTATGGAATATTGTCTGAGGTCTCTTTAGAGGCAGTGATGGCATGTGGGATAGGTGTGTGTATGGGGTGTACGGTAAAAATAGGAACTAACTCTCATTGGAGATATAAAAGGGTATGTGTAGATGGTCCAATCTTTAAAACTGGTGAGGTTATAGATGAGTGATGTTGATCTTTCTGTTTATATAAAAGAGATAAAATTTCCCAATCCTGTTTTACCTGCATCTGGTACCTTTGGTTTTGGAGAAGAATTTTCAGATATTTATGATCTGAATATTTTAGGTGGGATTGTAACAAAGAGTTTGAGACTTAATTATCATCCTGGAAACCCTCAACCTAGATTATATGAAGTACCATGTGGACTCCTAAACTCTATAGGTATTCCTTCAGAGGGTTATGAGTATTTTAAAGACCATTATTTACCCTTTTTAAACAAATTATCTATTCCTAAAGTTATAAGTATAGCAGGAAATACCATAGGGGAATATATAGAACTTATAAAACATTTAAATAAAGATACAGGTATTGATATAGTAGAGCTCAATGTCTCTTGCCCAAATCTTGAAGAACAAGGAAGGACTTTTGACTCTGACAAAGACGCATTAACTAAAGTAGTTAAAGAGGTTTTGGCAAGTTCAAAATATCCTGTTATAGTTAAACTCTCGCCAAATGTGGATAGTATATTAGCCAATGCTAAACTTGTAGAGAGATTAGGTGCAGATGGAGTAGTAATTGCAAATACGTTGTTGGGAATGGCTATAGATATAAATAAGAGAAGACCTGTATTTAAAAATATATTTGCAGGTTTATCAGGTCCCTGTGTAAAGGCACAGATACTACGATTAGTATGGGAGGTAGCCGAAGAGGTAAAAATTCCAATAATTGCAAGTGGGGGTATCTCAACTTTCGAAGATGCAGTAGAATTTTTGCTTGCTGGAGCTACACTTTTGCAAGTAGGAACTGCAAATTTTTTTAACCTTTACGCCATGCCTGAGATAATAGATGGGATTAGAGAGTATCTTGATAAAAATAATGTTAGTGATATAAAACAAATAGTGGGTCTTGCGAGAAAGGAGAAGATGCTATGATTATGCAAATAATTATTAATGGTTTGCTTATAGGTGGGCTTTATGCCACTATAGGTATAGGATTTTCCCTTGTATGGGGGGTTATGCGAGTTATAAATTTAACCCATGGTGGTATGATAATGCTTGGTGCTTATATAAGTTATACACTTTTTGAATATGCAAAAGTTGATCCTTTTTTATCTATCCCTATTTCTATGCTTGTTTTATATTTTTTGGGGATATTTCTTGAAAGATACGTTGTAGATCCTATTATTAAATCTGGAATTTTTATGACTATTACCCTAACCTTTGGATTAGAGATGATACTTGAAAATATCATTTTACTTATATGGTCAGGAAATTATAGATCAATTACTACTTTTTATTCTGGGAATAGCTTTGATTTTCTAGGGGCTACCGTTTCCATAGTAAGATTTTTTATGTTTATTGCAGCTATTGCCATCACTATAATTCTTTATCTCTTTATGTATAAGACGAAAATAGGAAGTGCCATTCGTGCAACCGCACTAAATAGAGAAGGTGCTCAAATGGTAGGTGTAAATATCTCAAAGGTATATAGAATTACCTTTGGGGTAGGTGCAGCTCTTGCCGGTGCATCAGGTGCACTTCTTTCATCTGTTTATACTATCTCTCCGAGTATGGCTGCATCTCTCATAGGAAAAGCTTTTATTGTTACAGTTTTGGGTGGTTTGGGTAGTGTAAATGGTGCAATATTTGGAGGAATAGTTTTAGGGCTTGCAGAGTCTTTTGGCTCAGAATATATAGGAACTGGTTTTCAAGAGGCCACAGGTTTTATACTGTTAGTACTTGTGTTAGCATTAAGACCTCAGGGACTTTTGGGACGAAAATTCTTCACATAAAATAGGGGGGATAAGATGAAGAAGATATATGCCTTTATTGTTATATTTATAATTATTGGATTTCTGGCTTTATTTCCTAAATTTTTTCCTGGATATGGAGTAAGGGTACTTACAGGTATATTTATGTATGGTACCCTTGCATCTGCTTTAAATATTATTGCAGGATATACAGGGTATGTGGCATTTGGTAATTCCGTATTTTTTGGTATAGGTGCATATACAGTAGCTGTAACTATGACTAACCATGGATGGAATTTTTATCCAGGGATGTTGTTAGGTGGAGTAATTGCTGCTATTTTTGCATTTGTTGTAGGATTCCCCTTACTTAGATTAAGAGGCCCATATTTTACTATAGCTACAATAGGTGTAAATGGTGCAATGCTTGAGATAGTAAATAATTTGGAATTTACAGGTGGAGGAGAAGGTATAACTTTACCCCTTATCCGAATGTCTCCACAAGCTACATATGCTTTTTTCTATTACCTCATGTTTTCTGTTTTACTTTTGACAATTGCTATTACTTATTGGTTAAGTAAGAATAGATTTGGATATGCCCTTCGTGCAATAAGGGCAAATGAAGAGGCAGCAGGTGCTATAGGGATAAATGCCCCGATCTATAAAACAACAGCATGGATGATAAGTGCAGTATTTACAGCATTTGCAGGTGGTATATATGCCTATTGGATGACATTTATAGACCCTTCAGGGGTATTTGATATAATGATAGGTGTTAAATCTTTTGTTATGATGCTTTTAGGTGGTGGAGGTACAGTTTTAGGACCTATAATAGGTGCAAGTATCTTAGAACTTGTTTCAGAGTTTGTTTGGAGTAACTTTTTATTCCTTCATATGATGATATTGGGTATAATTATAGTAATTACTGTAATGTTTATGCCACGTGGAATAGTTGCATTCTTTAGGCGCAAAACCAGAAAGGGGATGGCATAATGGAGAAGATTTTAGAAGGTAGGAAAGTTACAAAATATTTCGGTGCACTAAAGGCCGTAGATAGTGTTGATTTTTATGTAAACAAAGGTGAAATACTTGGATTAATAGGGCCAAATGGTGCAGGAAAAACCACCCTTTTGGACCTTATAAATGGTATGCACCCATTAAGTGAAGGTAAGATATACTATAAAAATAAAGATATTACACATTATAAACCATATCAAATTGCAGAACTTGGAATTGCTCGAACCTTTCAAATAGTAAAACCTTTTCCAGGTATGACTGTAAAAGAAAACGTTTTGGTTGGTGCTTTATTTGGAAAACAAAAGAAAGGCATATCTATGCAGAATGCAATTAAAAAAGTGGATGAAGTACTTAAACTAACGGGACTATATTCCAAGAGAGATTTTGAGGTAGAAGGTATAACCATCCCTGATAGAAAGCGGTTAGAGTTAACAAGAGCTCTTGCTATGGATCCTGAGGTGCTCTTGTTAGATGAGGTAATGGCAGGACTTAACCCTAAAGAGATAGAAGATGTAATTACCCTTATTCATAAGATAAATAGAGAAATGGAAATTACTATTTTGGTAATTGAACATGTTATGAAGGCTATTATGGAAATTTCTCATAGGATAATGGTGTTACACCATGGGAAAAAGATAGCTGATGATTCTCCTCAGAAGGTAGTTAATGATCCTCGAGTTATAGAGGCCTATCTGGGAGAAAGATATGCAAAGAAGAGGGTGAAAAATGACGCAAAATAATAGTATTGTACTAGAAGTTAATGATCTGGAGACAGGTTATGGGAGTATCCAAGTATTATGGGGTATAAATATTGAGGTGAGACAGGGTAGTCTTGTGGCCCTTGTAGGTGCTAATGGTGTAGGAAAAACTACATTTATGAAAACACTTATTGGTGTATTAAAACCGTGGAGGGGTTCAATATCTTTTATGGGAAAAGATATTACTCACCTTGAATCAGAAGATAGGGTAAAGATGGGAATTTCTTTGGTACCAGAGGGTAGGCAACTTTTCTATGGTATGACAGTTGAAGAAAATCTCAAAATGGGTGCATATGTGCGTGACCCCAAAGAAGATACATCAGAAGATCTTGATTTTGTTTATTCCCTATTTGAAAGGCTGAAGGAAAGAAGAAAACAGCTTGCAGGTACCCTATCTGGGGGAGAGCAACAGATGTGTGCCATAGGTAGGGCCCTTATGGCAAATCCTAAATTGTTACTTATTGATGAACTTTCTTTGGGACTTGCCCCTGTAATCGTTGATAAACTTATTGATATAATTTCTCGCATTAGGAAAGAAAAAAATACAACAATACTTTTGGTGGAGCAAGATGTAGAAGTGGCATTGGGTATAGCAGATATTGGATATGTTATAGAAACAGGTAAAATTACAAAATGGGGGCCGGCAAAAGAGTTGCTTGAGGATGATTATATAAAAAAGGCATATCTTGGTATGTAAAAGGAGGTGATTTTAAAAAGATTTATCCTGGATTTATACCTATACTAAAACAAAAAAAGGAGGGATTTTTATGAGAAAATTTTTGGTTATCTTTTTAACTTTACTATTTGTAGTTTCATTGTTTAGCATTTCCTTTGCAGGAGAAAAGGTACTAAAGATTGGTGCTGCAGTATCTATGACAGGAAAGTTTGCCCGCGAAGGCAAAATGATTATGGATGGTTACAATCTTTGGAAAGATTATGTAAATGGAAAAGGTGGAATCAAGGTAGGAAACGATGTATATAAAGTAGAAATTAAATATTATGATGACAAATCAGATGCACAGACTTCTGCAAAGCTTACAGAAAAGCTTATAACCCAAGACAAGGTTAATTTTATCTTTGGACCATATTCCAGTAATATTACATATGCAACTTCTAATATTAATGAAAAGTATAAGGTACTTATGATCGCAAGTATGGCAAATGTAAATAAGATCTTTACAAGGGGATACAAGTATATATTTGCAGTGCTTCCTCTTGCAGATAAATATATGTATCCACTTTTGGATTTTGCAAAAAATGAAGATTACCTAAATCCAAAACCTAAATCTGTAGCTGTTATATCTGCAAACTCCTTCTTCCCACTTGCTGCTGCAAAAGGGGCTGTAAAATATGCAAAGAAGTTAGGGTTTAGAATATTGGCATTTGACAAGTATCCAGCTAATGCTAAAGATCTATCTCCCGTGCTTTCCAAGATAAAGACCAGAAAACCTGATATCCTTATAAGTGCAGGATTTTATCAACATGCTCTATTAGTTACAAAACAGGCAAAAGAGCTAAAAGTAAGTCCTAAGATTCTTGGATTTACTGTAGGTGCTGTACTTCCAGATTTTAGAGAGTCTCTTAAGCAAGATGCAGAATATATCTATGGTCCTGAGTGGTGGATTCCTGAAATGGACTGGAAGTGTCCTGTATTTGGAAATACTGAAAACTATGTTAAGCTTGTAAAAGAAAAATACGGATATGTTCCTGATTATCATGTTGCAGGTGCATCAAATGCAGGTGTACTTTTACAGATTGCTATAGAAAAAGCAGGTTCAATAGAGACAGAAAAGGTGAGAGAGACACTTTCCAAACTTGACACAGAAACCTTCTTCGGTCCTATCGCCTTTGATAAGGCAGGAAGAAACATAAAGGGTTCAGGTGCACTTGTACAGGTACAAAACAATTATCCTGTCCCGGTATATCCAAGGAATATGAGGGGTTGGAAAAAGGCTATCTATCCAATGCCACCTTGGGATAAAAGGTAAGAATTCTTCAAATAAAGGCTACAAGGGCAATCCTTGTAGCCTTTATTTATGTCTGGAGGTGAAAAGTTGATTGATAGATATATTTTTGGGATAGAACACCTTGAAAGAGGTGATATTGAAAGAGTTTTTAGATATGCTTCTAAGTATTATAAAGGAATGCAAAAACGTCCTGTTGAAAATTATGATTTTTTAAGAGGATATACTGTTCTTAATCTTTTCTTTGAGCCAAGCACTCGTACGAGAATCTCTTTTGAAATAGCTGCTCAAAGATTGGGGGCACATGTAGTTAATTTTTCAAAAACAGGAAGTAGTGTAGCAAAAGGTGAAACACTGAGAGATACTATTTTGTCTCTAAATGCAATGAGGCCTGACCTCATTGTTGTAAGAAATAGCGAGCCCTTTACCCCTAAGTTTGTATTCGAAAATAGTGATGCCTGTGTTATAAATGCAGGTGATGGTGCACATGAACACCCTACACAAGCCCTTTTGGATACATTTACAATGTTGCAACATAAGGGAAATTTCCAAGGATTAAAAGTGGCTATTGTAGGGGATATACTTCATAGTAGAGTAGCAAGATCTAATATATTTGCACTAAATAAATTAGGTGCAAAGGTAACATTGGTTGGGCCTCCTACTTTGGTGCCTGAAAAATTTAAAGAAATGGGGGTAGATGTCTCTTACGACTTTGATGGTATAATTCCTGATATGGATGTAATTATGATGCTTAGAATTCAACTTGAGAGACAAAAAAGTGGACTTTTTCCATCCCTTTCTGAATACCATAAACTTTACGGCCTTACAGAAGAAAGAATGGAAAAAACAAAAGAGGATGTATTGGTAATGCATCCAGGTCCTATAAATAGAGGAATAGAATTTGATGGAGTGGTGGCAGATGGAAAAAGGTCTGTTATACTAGAACAGGTGGCAAATGGCGTGGCGGTAAGAATGGCATTACTTACTCTTCTTTTGAGAGGTGATATAGATGCAGAAGATATTAATTAAAAATGGTGAGCTTGTAAATCCAGGTGGAAAAAGTGGAAAGTATGACATCCTAATTAAAAATGGAAGGGTAGCTAAAATCGACACCTCTATATCAGCTGATATAGATACAGAAGTAATAGATGCAACATCAAAAGTGGTATCACCTGGATTTATTGATATGCATACACATCTTCGCGATCCTGGTGATTCAAGAAGTGAGGATGTAATTTCACTTTCTGAGGCGGCACTTTCTGGTGGATATACTTCAGTATGTGTTATGGCTAACACTAAACCAGTGATTGATAATGTTCAGATAGTAGGTTATATTAAAAATAAAATAGAGAAATTTGCAAAAATACGAATTTTCCCCTATGGAGCTATAACAAAAGGACTTAAAGGTGAGGAGATTGCTCCATTTTATTCTCTTTATAAAGCAGGGGTAGTTGGATTCTCTGATGATGGAAGGGGTATTCAGAATGCAAATGTTATGAGAAATGCCCTTATATATAACAAAGTTACTGGATTACCCTTTATCCTCCATGAAGAGGATGAGAATCTTTCCGGGGATGGTGTGATGAATGAGGGTTATATGTCAGTAGAGCTTGGATTCCGTGCTATTCCGCCTTCTTCTGAAGAGACAATGATTGCACGTGATATTGTCTTATCAAAAGAGACTGGTGTCCCTATCCATATTACCCATGTTTCTACAAAAGGTGCTGTGGAACTTATACGAAATGCAAAGAAAGATGGAGTAAAGATTACAGCAGACTGTACCCCTCATCATTTTTCCCTCAACGATGAAGAAGTTAAGAAATTGGGAAGATTTGCTAAAGTAAAGCCACCACTTAGAACTCAAGAGGATGTAGATGCTATAATAGAAGGCTTAAAAGATGGCACAATAGATGCAATTGCAACTGATCATGCACCACATTATGATGATTATGGGACCTTGGAAATGACCCTTGCTCCATCAGGTTTTATAGGCTTGGAGACTGCCTTGGGTTTAGGTATGAAGAATTTAGTGGAAAAAGGTCATCTTACACTAGAAAAACTTATCTCTAAGATTACATTTAAACCAGCAAAGATTCTTAATTTACCTTATGGGGTAATAAGAGAGGGCCAGCCCGGAGATGTTACGATATTTGATCCAAATAAAGAGTGGATAGTAAGAGAAGAAGAGTTTAAGTCTCGATCTAAAAATTCTCCATTTATAGGTTGGACATTAAAAGGAAAAGTAGAGATTGTTTTGGTAAATGGAGAAATAAGATATAAAACATTTTAAGGATTAAGTGAGTAGAGGCCGATGTTTCTCCTCTACTCACTTAATCCCCATGTAAGTATATAATTTATAAACATTCCCATAGAAACCAATAAAAAGGTGATATAATAACCAAAATTTTCTATGAGTCCTCCGCCTATTAACGGAAGTATCATA
Source organism: uncultured Atribacterota bacterium (assembly GCA_964462295.1). Classification (GTDB taxonomy): domain Bacteria; phylum Atribacterota; class JALVIU01; order JALVIU01; family JALVIU01; genus JALVIU01. Next base: position 2,789 of record CAYWXH010000010.1, on the reverse strand, counting down.
GTAAATATTACAAGAGAGCCATTTATTCCTACATATACGGCTCTATGATCCTCAGGTGAAATATCCAAAAGATATGTATTAAAACTTATTTGTCTTCCTGAGATTATCATTCCTATTCCAAAAAATACCAAAAAGAAGAATTGAGGTATAGTTCTTTGGATAAGGATAGATATAATAGGAAGAGATGAGCCTATTAGAATACAGAGTTCCAGAGTTTTTTTGCTTCCTATATGTTTAGATATTTTTCCCCAGAAAAGATTGGAAAGTATGGCACCAAGTATTTGAAAGGTAAGGTATGTTCCTATTTCGCTTTCTTTTATTTTTATAATATCTTTTGCAAAGGCAAGATAAAATGGAATTATCATAATGCCAAGCCCTGCTATATTTTCAATGATAATAAACCTTAAAAAGTTTTTATCCTCTTTTAAAATTTTCTTTATTAGGGATATGTATTCCTTAAATCCTCTTTCCTCTTTCTTTTTATGGGTTTTTGGTTCTTTTATAAGCCAAAAACCTAAAGAGGCAAGAAATAAAGCAAATGTTGCAAGAAGAAATAACAGAGCATAATTTTTTGGAAACGGTAGAGTTTTTAAATTTAAAATTTTTCTTACTGTTAAACCTGCACCGATAGATGCAAATGCACTTAAAAATTGCTTTATTGCAAAAAACTCTCCCCTTGCCTTTTTTTCCGTAATTTTCCCAATTATATCCATGTAAGACATACCTGCGAACCCACCACTTATAGAAAATATAAGAAGAAGCACAAATAAAACGTATATCGCAAGGGTAGGGGAGGTAAGAGGTAGATACAAGCTTGTAAGAAACATCCCGAAAAATGCAAGTACTCTAAGATATATTCCCAGAAGAAGGGTCCATTTTTTATATGGAAGTGGGTCGATTATTCTTATAAATAGAAGTTGAAATAGTATTGGACCACCCATTAGAATAGATGTGGCAAGGCCCAATATAATTTTTGAATTTGAAAGATGCATTATAAAACCTGGAAGTACAGTATTTAGATCTACCAATGCAGCACTTATCGCAAAAAAAATTCCATGCCAGAAGAATGCTATATAATTTCTTTTTAGATAATTTTTTATGATCTTTCTCACCTCCTTTTACAGGAAGCTACTATATCAGATTTTTTATAATAAGTCAACAGAATTTATCTTGCAATCTTTGTTATTATCACAAAAGATGGTACTATATAATTATTTATCTCGAATTTTAAAATTTATAAGGAGTAATTTTCCCTTGACAATATGTTTTCTATCCGTTACTATTTTAAATATACAAGAAAAAAAGGGGGGGTTATGGAAAAGATAAAAAAGATTTTCTCGTCTTTTAGGAATGAAAGGCTTAAATATATACCTTTTAGTTTATGGATGCATCATTTGGAATATGATGATGATCCTATAGCTTTGGCTGAAAAAGAGGTTGAATTTGCCCTTAAATATGATGTAGATATACTAAAACTTAATCCTTCAGGTGCATATACTGTAAGAGATAGGGGGGCAGTTATAGATGTAGATAAAAATAGGATTCCAGTTGCAAAGATAAAAACCCCTGCTATTCTTTCTCAAGAGGATTGGAAAAAGATTACAAAACTTCCTATTGATAAGGGGGCCTATCGAGATAGAATTTTGTGTATAGACTATATCCAGAAGGAATTGGACGGGGTATTCCCAATGATGGAGACCATATTTTCTCCTCTTACTACTTTAAAAAAGCTCAGAGGAGATGAGATAGTAAAGGATCTTTTGGAAATTCCCAAAATAATAGATGATGTCTTATCTATTATTGTTGATGAGACATCTGAATATATTGAAGCTCTTTCCAATCAAGGAGTTGACGGAATATTTTTTGCCACACAAGTTGCTACTTATGACTTCATTGATAAAAAGCTACATGAAAGGTTTGGTGTCAAGTATGATAGGGAGCTTCTTGATAAAGTAAAAGATAAGATAAAGTTTATAGTCATACATATTCATGGTGAAAATATAATGTTTGAACACTTCACTGATTATCCTCATAATGCATTAAGCTGGCATGTGAATCTTACGAAACCTTCAATTAGAGAGGCAAAGCAAAAATATGGCACTATTGCTCTCTGTGGAATAAATAGAGAAACCCTTTGGAGAGGGAGTAAAGATGATATAAAGGCCGAAATTGTTAAGGCTGTAAAAGAGGCAGAGGGTAAGGGGGTAATAATCGGCCCTGGATGTACTATCCCTCCTGCAGCCCCTGAAAAAAACCTTTTATTTGTAAAAGAGTTCCTTCGTAACTATACTACAGATGAGATTTTGAGAATGTAGAGATTGTTAATTGTTTTTTCTTACAAAGGGCCATACTAATGATAGGATAATAAGGAAAAGAACTACTATATTTATGGGGCTTTTTAATAAGAGTAGGGGGTTTCCCCCATTTATCATAAGTGCCCTTCTTAATTGAGTCTCTGCCATTGGTCCAAGTATTATTCCTAATACCATAGGTGCAAGGGGTATTTTGGCAGTTTTTAAGATAAATCCTAAAATACCAAACCCAAACATAATAATTACATCAAAGTAATTGTTTCGTATAGCGTAAGAACCTATAATGCTTAGCGAAAGGATTATAGGTACAAGAGCGCTTATGGGAAATGTTGCGATACGTGCAAAATATTTTGCTGCAGAAAGTCCTACTATAAGCATAATAAAATGAGCGATTAAAAATCCTATAAGAAATGGATAAGTTATATCTATATTTTTAGTAAATAATGTATTCCCTGGCCTTAAACCATGAATCATAAG